>NZ_PUWT01000051.1:0-36208 GCF_002968995.1 Photorhabdus hindustanensis | reverse complement strand
AAAGAACCGTCAGTATGCCGCCGCTGGTCAGTTCAGTGCCGCTGGTCAGTTCAGTGCCATTCTGAGTCACTGATTCGGTGGATTCACTGCCGTTTTCCCGATAAGTGTGATTTTGCACTGATTCGAAGCGCATATTGCCACCGGAGGAAAGTATGACGTCACCACCCGAAGTCAATTTAGAACCTGCTGTGGTGATAGCGCCATTTGCCGCGATTGTTAGTTTCTTATCACCCCGGATTTGAGCCGTAATGTGTCGGTCATCTTTGTTATTATAATCTGCTTTGTTAATTGCAGAATAAGCAAGGGAAGGTAATGTAATATTGCTTCCAGCGGATAATAATGTGTTTCCGTTTGCCAGTATCTGAACGGCTTTCCCATTAATGTCACCACCACTAATGATGCTGATATTATTTTTTGCCGTGATTTTGCTGCTGAGTGCTGCTGACTCTTTGGATAAAAATAAATAACCTATATATCCTAGTTCAGGGGAGCTCAGATCAATATGTTTGGCTGCGCTTAAATAAACATCTTTCCCGGCAAACATATCTGAGCCTTTGGCAGAAAGATTATTTCCAGCATTAATTGTCAACGATTCGGAAGCATTCAAAATTCCTGCTATAGGCAAATCTTTATCTCTCAGCGTTGATTTCGCAAAAATATAGGTATTTGGATGGTTCTCGATTGTAATATCATTGTTTGCCGTCAGAGATATATTCTTGCTTGGTTGTAAATAGACATTTTGTACAATAAGGTTTTTACCCGAGTTGATAGTTAAATTACCTGTAGCACTTAATTGATTGGATGCAGGATTCTCACCCGTTTTATATTGATCCCAAATATGACCTGATTGATCACCATTATGAAATTCAATATCCCCATTACGACTGATGGCGGTCACATTTTTTCCTATTATATTGTTTCGCCGGAGATTGATATTATTGACAGCAGCCATAGATAAACTATTTTGTGACAGAAGTATTGAATTGTTGAGGGTGATATCGCTTTCGGAAACAATATTTAAATCGTTAGCTGCTTTGATTTTATCCTTGAGGGTTATTTTTCCAGCATGTAATAAGATATTTTTAGCTGACAGTATTTCTGGCAGTTTTTCACTATTGACTGGATAATTGAATAAACTTAAATCAGTAGGGCCATTGTAAGGATAGGAGGTATCAATATTAATACTGTCACTAAAGTCGGCGGTAAGATTACCTTTTGCTATTATACTTGCTCGTTCGGCAACAAGTTTGTCTTTCCTGATATCATATTTCACTTCACCGTTAGGTAAGATATGATAGTTTTTATCATCCCATTGATGATATGTTTCAATGTCTGCAAAAATACTGCTAGAAGAGAGTTGATAGATACCCGTTGGGATATTAAGTGAATCAGTTATGGATACATAAGTGTCCTTAGGAAAATATTCAAAGAGATTAAGAATTCCTGATGTGTCCTCAGATATTCTGCCTATATTTGAAAAATTTTTGCCTGTCAAAAATATATCTTTTCTGGCTTCAATTTTGCTCAATGGCTGATTTGATAATATATCACTGTTAACATAAATATTTCCTCCAGCCATGAGGACACTGGGTTGCATGCTTTTAACATAATATTCAAACTTATGTTGTGCTTTGAGGATGTTGAAGTTTTTATCTGTCGGGCTTGGTGCTGTTTCTCTTCTTTTAAAATAATAGATACTACGGACATTATTCAGCTCCTTTGTCCTGACAACCAAATCCCCATTCACAGTTTTTATCGTCGCAGATCTATTCTCGACTAACTTCCCTTTATTCCCCTGAGCATCTTTCTGTAACCACATATTATTGTTGGCTTGTAGTAACGCTTTATTGCCGCTATTACGCACAGTATCGCCAAATATTCTCATATCCCGGGCCGCAGTCACGCTGCCTTTATTATCCAGTGTGGTATTTTCTAGGATAATATCCCGTCCCGCTTGTACTTTAATATTGGGCGCAATATGTGTTTCTTTGCCAACAATATTCAGGTCTGTTTTAGCGTTAATATTTCCCAATTCAATTTTGCCATTGGCATTTAAAGTAATATCACGCTGGTTACTGGTTAACTCTTTTAAATTCACGCCAACGCCATCTTCAGTGGCAACCAGTCGGATTTTATTGGCGTACATGCCGCCTAACGCTTTGGTGTCAATGGCTAATTGAGGTTTAGTGCCTTCTCCAGCGATAGGTTTAACTGTGCCATCTTTTAAGCTGATTCGGTTAGCGCCTTGCGTCAGAGACAGGTTATTGGCCTGAATTTTTCCATTTAATTCCGTTGCCCGGCTGATAATATCGACATAATCCGTTGTCTTGCCGTCTAACCCTTTGCCGCCAATGGTAATTTGGCCTTTTTTAACCTCCAATGCTGCCAACGCGCCCTGTTTATCAAATTGGGGTTTACCCGTGGTCAGCGTTGCGCTCGAAGTATTAATAAAACCACAGCCATCACAAGTAATGCCGTTGGGATTAGCAATCATCACATTGGCTTTATTGCCGAAAATCTCCAATTGGCCTTGCAGATGAGATCGTCCGCTGCCGGTCACTTCATTAATAATCAGTTCCGCCGCTTTTCCGTGCAAATTAGGGTTAGCGTTAAGTTGTCCTGCCAGTTGTGATTTAGCCGCTTGCGTGGCGTTATTGAGAACGGCGCCTTGAGTGGCGACATTGAACTCTTTATAGGTGTTGTGGGATATTCCCGCATTATTCGGCGTGGCAATATTGACAACCGGGATATTGCCTTGGTTTTGTACCTGAGTATGGTTATTGTCCGGGGTTATTCCTGCGGCAATCGCCGGGTGTAGCGGCTGGATTGCCGTCAGGTAAATTAAAAGATAACTCGTGACTCTCGCCACCGAGTTGTCGCGTTTATTCATCGCATTTTTCCTTTTTCTTAATTTAAGTGTTACAAAGTGAGTGATACTGACCAATAAGTAGCCCAGTGATCTGGTTTTAGGTGATCAGGGTGAATGAGGGGTTTCCCAATAGTGATAGTCTGGTTGAATCTCGGGCGAGTCAGTGATAAGCCCAGAGCCGCACCGGTGACATTGCCGCCCTCGATTTGTCCGGTTTTCTTCTGTAACCAGCCGGTATCCAGCGCTCCGGTTAAAGCGAGTTCCCCCAGAATAGGAAGCTCTGATACCCGCCAGTTCAGCTCGTTGCGCCAATATCCGCCGCGGTTGCCGGTGAGATATTGCTCTTTGAATCCCCGAACGGAATATTGCCCGCCCAGCGAGAGACGTTCGCTGGCGTAAAGGTTGTCTGGCGTGGTCTGGCCGTAAATCGATGAGAGGTAATAAACGGAGTCTGTGACCGGCATGAAATAGCTGGCGCTCAGACTGAATTTGCGAAATTGACTACGTGGCGCATCTGGAAAACGTGGATCATCTTTGGTGGCGCCAAATGCTTGTAAACCGTGGCTCACTGTCGGGTTAAAAGTGACATAGCTCCCCGCCAGCACGGTGCTGTAATTAACGCCAAGATTGATGATGCTCAGTGTCGGGCTGCTGATGGATAATGTTTCTTCTGCCAGTAAATTGGTGGTCCGACGGCGTGTCAGCCCCATATCCAATGCCAGTTTCTGTTTTCCATCACGATATAGCGTCCGGTTTACTGCCAGCCGGTGAGTCTGGCTGTCACCTGTGTAGCGATAGGTTTGTGAACCCGTCGGGATATTTTGAAAAGAATCATTCCATGCATATTGATAACTGAATAACCAGTAACCATAAGGAACCGTCACATTGGTGGAGAGGCTGCGGCTTTGATGGCTATTGCGGAAGTCACTGTTGTGGCTGGCAGATAATGACCACTGGTCTGCAAGGTGTAATGGATTATCCAGATTCACGCTGGTATTGATTTGCCCGACGCCGGTACTTTTTTGACCACTATTATCCGCTCCCAAACTGGCACTAATGGGTAAGCGAATCGATGTTCGTTTTAAAATAACTGCGGAATAACCCGATTGTTTTCCCGGCTGAATATCAATGGTCACTTGTTGAGACGGCAGGCGATTTAAACGCTCCATGCCTTGTTCAATATCTCGCAGGTTAAGCGTTTTACCCACTATGCTCGGAAAAGCCATTTTCAACGAGAGAGGTGTTTCACCGTCCAAACTGACTGATTCAACTTTGCCTTCATTGACCGTAATAATAAGAACGCCGGAGGATAAATCCTGTGCTCTGAGTTCGGCCCGGGAAGTGACATAACCCCGTTCAATATAGGCATGAGTGGTTTTTCGCACCAATGCATTAATGTCCTGCAAAGATAAGCAGTGGGATAAATAAGGGTGGGTTAAGTGCTCTTTGACTGATCGAGGCAGGCTTTTTGCGCCGTCAAATTCAATCCGGTGAATGGTGTGGCAGATAGATTCTGCTGTACTCGGCGCCACATCGGGTAATGGAGATAAGGTGATGCTGTTGCGCAGCGTTTCCCGTTGCTGCTGGGCTTGTTGCAGCAATGCTTTTTGTTGTTGCGTGATCGCTTCTTGAGCCGCAGGGTTGATCGGTGTTGAAGCATGGGCTAGTTCAGAGATTGCTAGCAGCATAAGCCCTGTTAGGCTTCGGTGATAAAGAAAACGGCTTCCCATAGATAATCTTGATAGTTTAATAATAACATAATTAAACTATTCTAATGTGGTATTATTTTCTTGTCTGGAAGAGATAGTATAAAATGTGATCTAGATCGGTTATTTAATCCTGCTAATGGGGAATCTGATATATTAAATTCCGAAAAGTGGCGACAGGGATGGAGATATCATCTCCTTACTCCAACCCGAGTTCTTTTAACTTCCGTGTAATAGTATTGCGTTTCCGACCTGACAATCGTGCAGTATCAGCGCGAGCATTATCCGACAGCCAAAGTGATCTCTTATGACGACACATCTCTGGCCTTTGCTGCGCTACGTAACGGTAATGTACAAGCCATCACGCAGGATGTGCTAAATTAGTCGGCCTGTTGGCTAATAGCGTATGAAGAGTTGAAAGCCTGTTAAGATCAGGCTTTCAATTTGCAGAGAAAACTACTGATATTTTTCCGGTGACACAAAACCTACACAGACTATTGTTGGCTTAGTTTCAGGTTCGGGCTGGAAAAGGAATTCTTCCGTGCTATTTATTCTTAATTTTGACCAGTCTTGCAAAACACTGTGAAAATCTTCTTGCTCGCAGGTTTTTCCCTTTGCGCCTACCAGAATAGCGCCGTCACGTGCAATATCGCTTTCCTTAACATGGCGGTTGTAGATATTCGGCGCCTGTTCTTCCAGCGTCCAAGGTTGGATCGTTTCTGGCTGACTTGGTGCGTAGACAGTCAGCCACTGATGCAAGTATTCGCCTCCGACATAATGGAGCGGAGTTGGATAGAGTTGATGCCAGCGTTGTTCCAGTTGCCGGGAAAAGTCTTTGATGCCTTCGAATTTATGGCCCGCGCCGCGAATATTGGTTGCCATAATCAACACATATCCCATCGCAATCAATATTGCGACGATAATCAGCCCTCTCAGAGTATTGCGTAATGATTTCTGTGGAAAACGGGTAATTGAACCCACCAACAGCGCTGATGAAACAGACATAAAGGGATGCAGCCATTCTGTCATTCTTCCCCCTTTATTGAATGAGAACCAGCAGTAGATAATCAGTAATGGCAACAGAATAACAATGTTTACCAGTCGGTTCGGTTGTTCCTTCGGCCAGCTAATACGGCCGCCAAGCTGATAAATAATAATGCCAACGATAATCAGTGGATAAAATACTGATAATAGCGATCGGGTGGTATGTAGATTAAATCCGCTATCTATTTGTGAATCTACCCATTTGAATGCGGCAAAATCATTGTGCCACAACCACCAGAAGTTAGGCAGGACCAGCATAAACCAGATAACCAAGGCGATATAAAGCGCGGGTTGGCGGTAACATTGGCGAACTTTAGGTACAAATAGCGTCAACAGAAAAACCGAGCCAACCAATGCCAATGTGGAATATTTTCCCATTGTCGCCAGCCCGGAACTGAGAGCAAATGCCAGCCACCAACGTGGATTGTCATACACGGCTCGCAGAAAGAACAACATAATCCACGGCCAGAGCATAATTAGCAGATAATTATCGTTATATGGGATGATATCGAAGTTAATAATACCGGACAGGTTCAATGTCAGCATAGCGAGCCATGCCAGCTCTTTTTTCCCTGTCAGCCGAAATGCCAGATGCCATACACCGAGCATACCAATCGCGATAGCAATAAAGTGAATGAAATACCAGTAAAAACTCAATGAAACACCGCTTATATGGATAGCAGGCAGCATCATTACACCAACTAACCACGGATTTTTAGGTGAACCCCATTCGCCGTTTTTCCCCCAATTCAATGCTTCGACGGCATCATAAGGCACGGTTGGATCGAATGAATAACTCACTATCATCCATAACAAAGCATAACTAACTACCCACAAGTAAACGGATTTATAACAAGAAGTATCAAAAATAGGCATATCGATTGATCATTTATTGAAGGTTAAGATTAATAGGATATTCGTTGGTGATTAAACCATGCATGAATGATAAGAGATTTTGGCTATATTTTTTTAAAGATAAAGAGCTATTCGCGGCGCTTTTCTATACGTGCGGTTTCTGTTAGATTCCGGCGCAGCAATACCCTGATAAACCAAATTGAGTAACAGGCTATGAACTCGTTAAAGAAAAAAGCACCAGCCAAAGCATCTGCTGGTAAACAGAAAAGAAAAAGTCGCGAAGAATTAAATGCGGAAGGGCGTGCACGTAAGCGTGAGAAAAAACATCGTGGCAATTCGCCCGGTAATCGCTATCAGGAGCAAAGTGGTGATAAACATCAGTCAGGTAAGCAGCAACGTGATCCACGTCTTGGCAGTAAAGTACCTGTTCCGTTGATTGTTGGGGAACAACCGACAAAACCTGTCGTTGCTAATAAAGTTGAGACAAAACCACATTTGTCGCCACAGCAAGAATTAGCCATGTTGGAAAATGACGATCGTCTGGATGCATTGCTGGAGCGTCTGGAAAATGGCGAAAGTCTGTCTAAAGAAGAGCATGATTATGTTGATACCACGCTAGATCGAATTGACGCTCTGATGGAAGAGTTAGGAATTCAACTGGATGAGGAAGAAAACGAAGAAGAGCGGCAGGATGACATTATGCAACTGCTGAAAGGTAAATAATTTAATCTCCATGATCAAAGGCGGATTAATCCTAATAACCATACTAATAGTATGTTATTTGCTATGGTTATTGGGTAAACTATGGCGATTATCGCGGCGTAAAACCCGGCTGCGCAGCGTCACAACAGCGCAACATATTAAGCATATGAAAGCGTTACGTTTTGGTGGGCAAAAACATCGGAAGGAATAAGCATGTCTGAGCAAGCCATCGTTTGGGATCTGCCTTTGATCCAAAAATACAATTATTCCGGTCCCCGTTACACTTCATATCCGACGGCATTGGAATTCAATCAACAGTATGATAATGCGGCATTTATCCAGGCTGCTACCCGTTACCCTGAACGACCGCTTTCTCTCTACCTCCATATCCCGTTTTGCCATAAGCTCTGTTATTTCTGCGGTTGCAATAAATTGGTCACCCGTCAAAAGCATAAAGCGGATGAATATTTGCAATGGCTTGAACGGGAAATTCATGATCGGGCGAAGTTGTTTTCTGATCGTAAAGTGAGTCAGATGCATTGGGGCGGTGGTACGCCAACTTATCTTAATAAAAACCAAATCAGTAAATTGACGGGATTGTTGCGCCACCATTTTGATTTTCTGCCCGATGCTGAAATTTCTATTGAAATTGATCCGCGTGAAATTGAACTGGATATGATTGATCACCTGCGCGGTGAAGGTTTTAACCGTCTGAGTATGGGGGTGCAGGATTTCAATAAAGAAGTACAGCGTCTGGTGAATCGTGAACAGAATGAAGAGTTTATCTTTGCTTTGGTTGCCCGTGCTCGCGAAACGGGTTTTCATTCCACCAGCATTGATCTGATCTATGGTTTGCCGAAACAGACGCCAGAAAGTTTTGCTTTCACTCTGGAGCGAGTATTAGCGTTATCACCGGACAGAATGAGTATTTTCAATTATGCTCATTTGCCGAATTTATTTGCCGCTCAACGTAAAATTAAGGAACATGATTTACCGAGTGCTGAGCAAAAGCTGGATATATTGCAAGAAACAATCGCAACGCTGACAAACAATGGCTATCAGTTTATCGGCATGGACCATTTTGCTCGCCCGGATGACGAACTGGCGGTAGCTCAGCGAGAAGGGAAATTACATCGCAATTTTCAGGGTTATACCACTCAGGAAGAGTGTGACCTGCTGGGTTTAGGTGTTTCTGCTATCAGTATGTTGGGCGATAGCTATTGCCAAAATCAAAAAGAGTTAAAAACCTATTATGCGGAATTAGAAAAACAGGGGCATGCCTTATGGCGTGGTTTAACGCTGTCCCAAGATGATTGTATTCGCCGTGATGTGATTAAAGCGCTAATTTGTCATTTCCGTCTAAATTTTGCCGATATTGAGCAGCAATATGGGCTGAGTTTTACCCGCTATTTCGCGGAAGATTTGCAACTATTAACGCCATTGGTTGAAGATGGACTGGTTGAAGTGAATGGGAAACAGATTTGGGTAACGCCACGAGGTCGGTTACTGATTCGTAATATCTGTATGTGTTTTGATATTTATTTGCGCCAACAGGTTCGCCAGCGTCAGTTTTCAAGGGTGATTTGATTGTTCAGTGGTGTGTTTGAATAGATTGACTCACTAAAAGTCCGCTAAATTCTGCGGACTTTTAGTAATGATATTAATTAGTTCTGTAGTCTACTATTAAATCTAGCAATACTATTGAGAACATCTTGACGATATTTCCTATATTCAGTTTGATTTGAAATATAATCCATTTTATAAGGTGACAACTCTTCGTATTCCAAATGTTCCATCAATAACGGGGACGCTATTGATTGCAATTTATCCCATTTCTCTCTTGCTTGATTTAGAAAGCTATGCTCATTATAAGTCTCCGTTATCAGCACGGGTTCTGGTGTGGTTTTAACTTTTCCCGCGTCAGTTTTTTGCGTAACTGTTGTTCGGGATTTTACTAATTTCCACATGTCACCTGGTGTGCTCTTTCCCTTAAATACTTGATATTCAGATTCGGTAATTTTTTCAGACTGATATTCAGCAATCATTTGTGACTGATCGACTTTTCCGTAAACAAGCCCTTCTTGAGAACCTTTAGCAAAGTTAATCGCAGGGTGTTTATTAGGGTTAAGGTTTATTTCACTTTGCGATGAAGTCGCTTGTTCCCGAAGCATTCTTATCTGATCAGCTTTATTAGTGAGATCAAAGGAACGGTTATGTTTTCCTACTCGAAATTTGACAACTCTACCGCTACCACCCGCAGCAGCCCAGCTTGCTGCAACTTTTAAAGAGCGGCTATAGGAAATCCAACTGGATTTAACTTTTGCTCCTGTTCCCGCTCTAACGTGAGCATAAGCAGAAATTTCTGGATTTGCGCCTTCTGGGGGACGAAGCCCATGTGTAAAGGGTTGCTCATCAGGTCTCAGTGCACGATAGCCAATACTGCTATCTTCACTTTCTGATTCTCCTTCTGAATCGGGATGGCGCTTTCTGGTCCGTGAGGGAGCTAAACCATCATTGTCGTATAAAGTAATAGGATTATTTCTTACCATCCGGTATAAATTTAGCCCATCTATTGTTCCAGCTGGATCGGCGCTTAGCCATCTTCCTACCCACGGTTGGTAATATCGGTAACCATAGTAATACAATCCTGTTGCATCTCGTTCTCTGCCTGAATACCGAATAGTTTTATAGCTGGCTTCTATCTGACTTCTAGCTGCCCACAGAGCTGTGCCGCCGAATGGATAATACTCTTCCTGACTGATAATTTGTCCTTTATCATCTAGTTCAAGTTGGTTGGATCCGATGAGATTATCGTAGCTGTAACGTACCTGATTGTTGTTGATCGCTGTTGTTGGCGGCTTGGTTTGCCAATGCAATACCCGTACTTGCGCTCGACCCGTTTTACCTACAGTAATAACCTGTAAATCTTCAGTTGTTTTATTGGCGATATTAGTTGTGTGTAGCTCTAATCCTGGCAGATAAGTTACCCGTTGTATTTGAGTGCTTTTACCCGTCTGTTGTTCACTGACTTTTAATAATCGCATTCCATCATTACTATAGCGATACCATTCTCGGTCATGATGGAAACTATTACTTCGTGTCACAAATGTAACTTGTTGTAACTCTCCTCGGGTATTCCAGTTTAAATACTCTCCGGGTATCAATGTATTTTGATGGCCACCTGTGTCAAATCGCATATCTACTTGCATTGGATCATCAGCCAGAGCACGCAGTACCGCATGGTTATTGCGATTTGAAACCGTTATCTCCGTGGTGTAGTTATTTTGAGTGATCGGTGAACTGTGGCGGATTTGTATCAGATTACCACCGCGGTCATAGTTATAAGTGCGGGTATAGTTGGTATATGTGCTGTTATCTTTCGGAAGAGGAATGATCGGTGAGGGAATCTGGTTGTCCTGCTGGCCGATATTAGCCATCTCGCGTCCTGTTGCACTGACGAGTTGATACAGGGAATCATAAGTATAGATATTCTCCGGTACCACTTTCTGATTGCGCCAGAAGCGAGTGACTTCTGCATCATTACGGATATTAATGACATTGCCCACGGGATCATATTCATAGCGTATATCCTGCAATATTCTGGCATCTGACGGGCGACGGCAGGTGATGCCGACCAGCCGTTGGGTTTCTGGTTCATAAGTGTATTCGGTGATAACGCCGTTACCATGTTCTTCACGCAGTTTTTGTCCGGCGGCTGACCAAGTTAGGGATTTGACAATCACCTGTTCACTTTGGCCTGCCACGGTTAGCCAACTGTCTTTCAATTGCCCGGCAACATCATAGGTCAGACGTTGGATATTCCCTTTGGCATCGGTTTGGGTTAGTAGAGTTCCGGTGGCATCAAAGGTACTTTGTGTAGTGTAAATATCACTATCTAGACTGCTATGGTCGGGAATTTCATTATCATCCTTCCAGTCTACTGTTCGACTATCGGCTAGCAATTGACGAGATTGTGATAAAACAGCTCCCATAAGCGACAGGTTTTTCAGTTGGACTAGCCCTGCGGTGTCATAGTGATACACACACTGTCCAGCGAGGTTATTATCTTTTTCTGCTTGTGTACCCCGCGACCAAACAAGGCGCTCCGTCACGAGTGAGGTAGTTTCTGCTGGTGCGTGTTCGGAAACCAACAGTAGTCGACCAGGTAGGGAAGGATTTTCATATTGCCGGGTTTGTATCACTCCAGTTGCCATTATCGTCAGTACTGGACGGCCTTCAACATCACTCAAGGTGACAGTATAGCCGGCATCAGCGCTTTCTGTTCGCAGGAGATTACCGGTCAAATCATATTGCCAGACAAAATTGGGCTTTACTGAGTTGTCGTCCTGCATGATGGCGTACAGGCGTGGATCAGTACTTTGGTTCAAATGTCCACGCATATCATACTGATGGCGGATAATACGGATATCTGTATTACCACCGGCAACAGTACGATGAAAACCGATGTCACGGACGGTCAGGCCACGGTTATCATGAACGCTGACGGTAGGGGTATGTTGATAAAGTTTGGGATCAATGTCTTTCATAACTCGCCTTTTGGTTGTATTGGATAATCTCTTCAGGCAGTTTTATCTGCGTTAAGTTGGATAAGCGTCTTGGCGTATTATTCAGACAGCGGTAATCAGTTCTATGCTATCAATATGCCAGCCTACCCATTTAATAATATACCTTGAGTATTAACTTAGGGTTAATAGAAACTGAAAGTCATCTTTCACTTTTATGCAGATCAATTGGTAAAATGTTAAATCATTTTTCACCATCAGATAATCTCTATGAGTATTTAATGTGGAATACATCAATATTCTGGTCATAGTTTATAGATGAATTACCTAGACCTAATTTGGCATTTACTTTCTTAGAGCATGGTTTTAAATAAAAGTTTTTTAACCATATTAAAAAGAGATTTATTTTACATTTGAGATATCCTGTTTTACGTTTGCCAAAATTGATCATACTCGCTTTTATTCTTTACTGATGCTGTTTTACTGGCAATCCTGAGTGGTTTTAATAAGTCACAACCCTTTATCTTATCTTTATAAATCAATCAGTAAGTCACTTGATAATGTAAAGATACCCTTTTATGTTTTTGCGGATAATCCCTTTTTTCAGGGCCTAAATCCTGAAAAATTAACTGTTTTAACTGTTTTCTTATTGTATTATTTTTATGGTTGGTTTCGTAAAATAATGGAGAGGTAGCATTTAAATATCAGTTTTATCTTATGATATTATTTTTTTTACTGATTTCTTTTCAACCTTTGTTAACGGTTAATGGACTGCGGTTAAATACAATTAACTGTCATTTTGAAAAATTATACTTATGTTAAATCAGAATCTTAAATAAAAGTTTTAATCTCTCTATATTCACGTTTTCAGATGGTTATAGCAGGCTAGGTAAATGTAACATTAACTGAGGTATAATCTCCGATAAATGCATTAAACATAGCAGTGAATAGGTGGTTTTTAGTCACTATGTACCTTTTAAGAATTTGACATTAATGGGGGGTATGTTTTTTTATCCTTAGCGGGTTAATCATCGAAAAAAAAAACAGCTTGTGATCGCCAAAAAAGGAAAAACAGTCAAAAGAAAAAGTGAACCCTGTTAAAAAGATAGTAAACCTGTAAAGAGATTATCATTCCGAGGGTTTTCTTGCTTTTTAGTTAAAAACTCACTTAATGAATGATTTTTTTAAACCGTTTTCGTGAATCTAATGGTTTTTTCCGTTTCCTGAACCGTATTTAAACTTTCCGATTTTCATTAATATTGAATATTACATCAGATTTATTTTTTTAGAAAAATCAATCTGATGTATTATATTTCAGGCTTTTGGTGAGTACGCAATAAGCTAAAACAACAATAACCGGCCAAATAAGTATAAGGACCGAAACCCATAATGACCAATGCCATACATTTACCACCAAAACTAAGCTACATATAAAAATAGCAATAATAAGAGGCAAAAACTTAACAAGTAGACAAAAAACGTAAAGAGATGCTATAACAGCGGCCACTTTGGCTGGAATCTCCCACAATCCAAAGTAATCACGGAAAACATAAAAATTGATCGACAATACTTGCATCATCCCAACGAAAAGAGAGTAAAACAAAATAATCGCAAAAATAATCCGGCACCACTTCATCATCTTAAACCAACCTTATAATTACTAGTCTGAATATAAATCACAACAGAGGTTGTGATTTTTTTAAATTAAGTTTTTGCTCACTTAATGAGGCAATAACAGTAGCTTGAAATATTGCGTATTTCTTTGAGTATTTTTTATTGTGCGATACAGACACACAAAACACCTCCATATTCGGTCAGAGTTAAATCGCTACATACTCCTTGCTTTGGTTGTGTGTCCTACATTCTCAATTAGGTATATCAGGATTTCTGAGGTTACTGAGTTTCCCCTTATCAAGAAGCGCTATTTTTTCAGATACGCTCTGTTCATTTGGACAAAATTGTCGTTTTCAATTGGAGGGTGATAGATACTGCTCAATCTTGCCTTTTGTCGATTCTATTATCTCGATTGATCGTAAATTAATCACGTTTGATACCGGTTTTATCAGATATAATACAGCCAGTCAATCGGTTATAACGATCCTTGTTCTATATCGAGGGTTTTACTGCTTGAATCTCAGCACTGGCTTTGTTAATCAATTTGGAGATTTTGCTAATGTCATCTTTCTGTTCCGGCAGCATTACCCGTGCTGGGAATAACAGTGACAGCGGTTTTGGATGGGATGATTTTCTTGTCTGAATAGATAATATAAAATGTGATCGAGATCGGTTATTTAATCCTGCTAATGGGGAATTTAATATATTAAATTCCACAAAATGGTTATAGGGTTGGAGATATTATCTCCTTATTCCAACCCGAGTTCTTTTAACTTCCGTGTAATAGTATTGCGTCCCCAACCTAGCAATCGTGCAGCATCTTGTTTATGGCCTTTGGTATGCTTAAGTGCGCAATCAAGTAAGGTACGCTCCAATAACGGTAATGCTTCAGATAGCAGATCCTGTTGACCATTTTCCAAAGCACTTGTTGCCCACTGGGCAAGTAGCTGCGACCAGTTTTCCGATATTGTATTTGTAGGTGTAGATGTTGTATTTGTGGGTACGGTATTTACAGATGTTGTCGTACCAGTTTTGGTATGGTGGGGTTCAAATAATTCAGGCGGCAAATCTTGTACCAGCACCTCTTGGCTTGCTGCCATCACAGTCAGCCAACGGCAGATATTTTCCAACTGGCGAACATTGCCCGGCCAGGGTAAACGCATTAAGGCCATTTCTGCGTCAGGATGGAGAATTTTTGTTTCTACGCCTAGCTCTTTGGCCGTCTGTTGCAGGAAATGGCGAGTCAGGCGAGGGATATCTTCCACTCTGTCACGTAAGGGGGGTAATTGCATACGAATAACGTTGAGGCGGTGGTAGAGATCTTCACGGAATTTGCCTTTCTGTACTAAACGTTCCAGATCCTGATGGGTTGCTGCGATAATCCGTACGTCCACTTTCACAGGAGCATAGCCGCCAATCCGGTAGAACTGGCCTTCCGCTAATACCCGTAATAGACGGGTTTGAATATCCAGAGGCATGTCGCCAATTTCATCAAGAAACAGTGAGCCATGATTGGCTTGTTCAAACCGGCCATGACGTACCTGATTAGCGCCGGTAAAAGCCCCTTTCTCATGACCAAACAGCTCTGACTCAATCAAATCTTTAGGAATGGCTGCCATGTTAAGGGCAATAAATGGCTTATTAGCCCGTGGGCTATGACGATGCAGCGCATGGGCCACCAGCTCTTTCCCTGTACCGGATTCGCCATTAATCAAGACGCTGATAGAGGAACGGGAGAGGCGGCCGATAATGCGGTAAACATCCTGCATGGCAGGCGCTTCGCCTATCATGTCTGAAACCGAGGTGATGATCTGTGGACTTTTAATTGATTGATTCTGATCGCGAGAGTGGCTAAGCGCTCGTTCCAGCAAGGCAACGGCTTCGTCAATATCAAAGGGTTTTGGTAAATAATCAAAAGCCCCTTGTTGATAAGCACTAACCGCGGCATCCAGATCAGAATGGGCGGTCATAATGATGACCGGCAGTAACGGATTGCTCTGTTTGATATTATTCAGCAGGTTTAGTCCATTCATCCCCGGCATACGGATATCCGAAATCAGTACATCAGGAGTGTTTTGGGCCAGTGCGGTCAGTGCGCTGTCAGCGTCTGCAAAACTGGTACATTCCATCCCCGCGTTACTTAACGCCCGCTCCAGTACCCAGCGGATTGAACTGTCATCATCGACGATCCAGATTTTTCCCTGTTGCATCGTTATCCTCTATTTCTTAATGGGTAAGTAGATAGAAAATTCTGTGTGCCCCGGCCAACTGGTAAATTCTATTTTGCCGGAATGTTGGTCTATTAAATTGCGAGCAATGGATAGGCCAAGACCTGTTCCACCTTCATGGGCGCTGACCATTGGGTAAAACAAGGTGTCCTGAATTTGTGGCGGGATACCTGGCCCGTTGTCTTCCACGTCAATTCTGGCAGCCAGACGATAGCGCTTACCATGCAAGGTAATTTGAAAAGCAGTACGAGTGCGGAGGGTAATGGTCCCTCCCTGTTTTCCTAGCGCTTGCAAGGCATTACGGGTGATATTCAGTAGCACCTGTTCAATTTGATCAGGGTAGTGGGCCAGTTCTGGCAAACTGGGATCGTAATCTTTTACCAGTGTGACGTTATCCGGCATTTCCAGTGAGACTAACTGAGACACCCGTTCAGCGACATAATGAATGCTCTGCTTAATTCGTTCACCCGGATGCTGTGGGCCAAGTAATCTGTCTACCAGATGGCGCAATCGGTCGGCTTGTTCAATAATCACTTGGGTGTATTCCTGCAAAGCAGGGTCAGGCAGTGCTTTTGACAGTAATTGCGCGGCTCCCCTCAATCCACCAAGGGGGTTTTTGATTTCGTGCGCCAGCCCCCGAACCAATTCCCGTGCGGCTATCTGCTGAGCTTGTTGTACCTGCTCTTGGCTTAACCGGCGTTGACTGTCCATAGGCGCCAGTTCCAGCAAGATGAACTGCTCGGAAATCGGTTGGGCACTGAGCGACATAATGTGAAAGCGGTTATCAACCACTAACGTTACTTCGTTATCAGTAAAACTCTGGCCGCTGACCAGACTAGAGCGCATCAATTCTGTATTCAGTGAGAAATAACTAAACAGTACCGGAAGAGGTGTACCGAATAGTTTACGGGCACTCTGAGCAAATAATTGTAGTGCTGCATGGTTGGCATAACGGATGACGAGATCCGTATCCAGTACCAATACACTGTTAATGAGTGAATTTAATATTTGCCCGCTGTCGGGCAGATTTTCCGTTTTCATCCACACTCCTGCACCTTTTTGGTGCACTTTATCATGTTCGAGCGTAAAACCCAGTCAAAGCCTGAAATTTAAATAGCAGGAAAAGGGCCCATCCGAAGATGGGCTAAAGGTTTCACGGCAACAAAAAATGATCAGCGGAAACGGCGCTGCTAATTACACACTGTAATAGAGTTCAAATTCCAGTGGATGCGGTGTCAGACGGACACGTTCTATTTCACTGTTTTTCAAGTCAATATAAGCATCAATGGCGTCATCGGTGAATACACCGCCACGGGTCAAGAATTCACGATCGGCATCCAATGCCGCCAATGCGTCCTCTAGAGAAGAAGCGACAGTAGGGATCTCTTTGGCTTCTTCCGGTGGCAGGTCATACAGGTTTTTATCCATCGCATCGCCCGGATGGATTTTGTTGATGATGCCGTCAAGGCCAGCCATCAACTGAGCGGCGAATGCCAGATAAGGGTTAGCCGCCGGATCAGGGAAACGTATTTCAATACGGCGAGCTTTAGTGCTGGCAACAACGGGAATACGGATGGACGCAGAACGGTTACGGGCGGAGTAGGCCAGCATAACCGGTGCTTCATAGCCCGGAACCAGACGTTTATAAGAGTTGGTTGTCGGGTTGGTAAACGCGTTCAGTGCACGGGCATGTTTGATAATACCGCCAATGTAGAACAACGCTAGTTCGGACAGACCGCCGTATTTGTCACCGGCAAACAAGTTAGTGCCGTTTTTGGACAGAGACATATGGCAGTGCATACCCGAGCCATTATCGCCAACCAGAGGTTTTGGCATAAAGGTTGCTGTTTTGCCGAAATTGTGCGCGACATTATGTACGACGTATTTGTAAATCTGGGTTTCGTCAGCTTTTTTGGTCATGGTGTTAAAGCGAGTCGCGATTTCATTTTGACCTGCTGTTCCCACTTCATGATGGTGAGCTTCCACAACTAACCCCATCTCTTCCATTGTCAGGCACATCGCTGAACGTAAATCCTGAGAAGAATCAACGGGAGGCAGCGGAGCATAACCGCCTTTTACCGCAGGCCGATGGCCTTTGTTGCCGCCTTCGTACTGCGTCCCGGAATTCCATGCAGCTTCGATATCATCGATGTGATAGTAAGAATGGGACATGGCACTGCCGAAGCGCACGTCATCAAACAGGAAAAATTCAGGTTCTGGCCCGCACAGGACAGTATCTGCAATGCCGCTTGAACGCAGGAAGTTTTCAGCACGTTTGGAGATGGAACGGGGATCGCGGTCATAGCCTTGCATAGTGCCTGGTTCCAGAATGTCACAACGTAAAATAAGTGTGGCATCGTCAAAGAAGGGATCAAGCATGGCGGTGCTGGTATCTGGCATTAGCACCATGTCGGATTCGTTAATCCCTTTCCAACCGCTAATTGAAGATCCGTCAAACATTTTACCATCTTCAAAGAAGTCTGCATTAACCTGATGAGCAGGGATGGTCATATGTTGTTCTTTGCCTTTGGTATCAGTGAAACGCAGATCGATAAACTTCACCTGATGCTCTTCAATCATGGTTAAAACATGTTCAACGGACATACTCGGTTTCTCCTGGTTTGTGTTGGTCTTGATAAAATTGTCGTGATTAAGACTAAAAGAAAACACAATCACATCGTTTTACCTTAACAAGGCTATTTATACGTTTGCAATCACGAAAAACGTTTGCGAAAAGCATGCCAACTTTTTAACACCTTGCAATATACTGTATCGTGGGTATCCCGGTGATGGGATACCGGAATATTTGGGAAAATTGCACTGTATTGGTGCAACCATATAACTGAGACGCACAATATTAGTGCGTTTATGTCAAAAATGCGTCTATTTATGGGCGTGAAAGGGATCACAATTTCATTGTTATCAAGTTGTTAAGCATAGATTATTGTGATCCTGTTTAGTCCTTCGACCAATGTGTGTACAATAGCGCGCCATTTCTATAAATGCCTGAGGCAAAGTTTGTGATCGAAAAATTGCGTAATATCGCCATTATCGCGCACGTTGACCACGGTAAAACGACCCTGGTTGACAAGCTGCTGCAACAATCCGGTACTTTCGGTGACCGTGCGACAGCGACAGAGCGTGTGATGGATTCCAATGATTTGGAGAAAGAGCGTGGAATTACTATCCTCGCAAAAAATACCGCCATTAAATGGAATGACTACCGTATTAATATCGTAGACACTCCGGGACATGCCGATTTCGGCGGTGAAGTAGAACGTGTTATGTCTATGGTCGACAGCGTATTATTGCTGGTCGATGCTATGGACGGGCCAATGCCTCAGACCCGTTTTGTGACACAGAAAGCGTTCGCTCATGGTTTGAAACCGATTGTGGTCATTAACAAAGTTGACCGTCCTGGCGCCCGCCCTGATTGGGTTGTGGATCAGGTGTTTGACCTGTTTGTTAACCTGGGCGCCACTGATGAACAACTGGATTTCCCTATTATCTATGCATCGGCATTGATGGGAATTGCCGGTATTGATCATGAAGATATGGCGGAAGATATGACGCCGTTGTATCAGGCGATTGTCGATCATGTAGAGCCGCCGAAAGTTGACCTGAATGGCGCATTCCAGATGCAGATTTCTCAGCTTGACTATAATAACTATGTTGGTGTTATCGGCATTGGTCGTATCAAGCGCGGTACTGTTAAGCCAAACCAGAACGTCACGATTATTGATGGCGAGGGTAAAACCCGGAACGGTAAAATCGGTAAGGTACTGGGCCACTTAGGGCTGGAGCGTATCGAGAGTGAGCAAGCGGAAGCGGGCGATATCGTTGCGATTACCGGTCTGGGTGAGCTGAATATTTCCGATACGCTGTGTGATACGAATGCTGTTGAAGCACTGCCGCCGCTGGCGGTTGATGAGCCAACGGTGAGCATGTATTTCTGTGTTAACACCTCTCCTTTCTGTGGCCGTGAAGGCAAATATGTCACCTCACGCCAAATCCTTGAGCGTTTGAAGAAAGAGTTGGTTCACAATGTCGCCCTACGTGTTGAAGAGACAGAAGATCCGGATGCATTCCGTGTTTCTGGCCGTGGTGAATTGCACTTATCTGTTCTGATTGAGAACATGCGCCGTGAAGGTTTTGAACTGGCGGTATCCCGTCCGAAAGTTATCTTCCGTGAGATCGATGGGCGCAAGCAAGAACCCTTCGAGCAGGTGACGCTGGATATTGAAGAGCAGCATCAGGGAGATGTGATGCAAGCGTTGGGTGAGCGTAAAGCGGATCTGCGCGATATGCTGCCAGACGGTAAAGGCCGTGTGCGCCTTGATTATGTTATTCCAAGCCGTGGTCTGATTGGCTTCCGTACTGAGTTCCTGACGATGACCTCTGGTACCGGTCTGCTGTATGCAACATTCAGCCACTATGATGATATTCGTGCGGGTGAAATCGGTCGCCGTCAGAACGGTGTGATGATTTCCAATGGTCAAGGTAAAGCGGTTGCTTATGCACTTTACAGCTTACAGGATCGCGGTAAATTGTTCCTTGGTCATGGTGCGGAAGTGTATGAAGGCCAGGTTATTGGTATTCATTCTCGTTCTAATGACCTGACAGTTAACTGTCTGACAGGTAAGAAACTGACTAACGTCCGTGCATCTGGTACTGACGAAGCGACAACCTTGTCTCCACATATTAAGAAAACCCTGGAGCAGGCTCTGGAGTTTATTGATGATGACGAGCTGGTGGAAGTGACTCCTGTGTCTATTCGCCTGCGTAAACGCCATCTGACGGAAAATGAACGCCGTCGTGCGTATCGCAGTAAAGAAGCATAATCTTTCCTGTAATACCCATGCTTAGGGCGCCGATGGCGCCCTGAGTTTTTTTAACAAACGAATTATTTACCGAGCAATTGATAGAACGTTGGGTTGTCATCACACTGCCCACCGCCACACTCCAAAATGGTGGAGATTAAATTTGCGGTAATTAATATGACAAATAATCCGATAATAATCTGACCGATAACAGACGTTTTTTGCTTTGCTTCGGTTGTTTTTTCCAGGCTTTTCAATATCAGCATGACGGATATGCCGATAATCGCGATAACTGAGCAAATAAGGGCCCAAGTATAGAAATGTATACCAAAAAAGGCGGAACCATAACCGAGATCACCGGGTGTGATATGTAAAAACACTTGTCGGATCGCAATAATGCCAGTCACGATACAGCCGAGAAGTGACAAGGCATAATGCGCGCTTTTAATACCAAAACGCAGATTAAACAGGAAACCAAACCCTATCATGATCATACCCGCTCGCTGTAGCAGACATAATGGACAAGGGAGTTCTGAAAGGGCCAATTGATAATAGAAGGCAAGGGTTAGAACAGCACTGATAGCAAATAACCCAATGAGGTTAAATATCATGCCGACGCTTATCTGTTGTTTTGTTGCTAATACCTGATTCATCAGATTGTCTCCCGTTAAAAAGATAGATTTAACGAATCAGTTGCATGATGGATAAACCAAGCTACAGTCGTCACTAAAAGAAGGCCCCACAGGGTATAACTCGTTTTATACTTTCCGTATAGGGTGGTGATAACCGCAAATAATGCGAGTAAAAAAGGTAAAAACATATACATTGTTGATTCTCCTGTTTTCTAAAAACATTCAAGACTTTTCCCTGTAGTTTAGGGTAGGGAATTCATCGAACTCAGTTTAGGATCGTTTACTTCGATACAAGCGATCAATTATCCAAAGGCAAGTTGTCCATTAAAAGAAACGCTTTAGCGCCATTAATGGGAGTCGCTCTCTTTGGTATCGCATTTGAAAACGTACAAACCTACATTTATTAAAGCATGGTATTCGAATGGTGTATAATTTAACCCACTATTCGTAGTGTGCTGCTAATAACAATTGTAGTCAATCTTGTTTATGTCTGCCACCATTCAGAAGGATCTGCGTGATTATCATTTGGCGAGAGTTTCAATGAGTTGTTTTTTATTTAATAGTTAAGCAGGAAACGATTAGAAACGGCGAATCGTATCTTTGCCTGGAAACCTCCTAATTTAACAACTATTCGTAGGTTTGCTTTTAAAGAGGTTATCCCAGACATTCTCTATGGGGAAATGATACTTTCTTCACTAATTTTTCTGATTGTAACGCTTAAATTATCAATATTCATGTGATGTTTCGTCGGATATTTGCGGGAGGAATAAACGTTTCTTGTCACGATAAAAGAGATCGGCAATTAAAACCCCTCAACTTTTTATCGTGAGGGGTTGTTGTGATATTTAATATCTTCTTGGGTTTTTACTCATTTAATGCTTCGGCTTTTATATTATCGGAAGCTGATTGAGAGCGGACTTTCGCAAAGAAAGTAATGGTGACAACCGCCATTGCGGCCAGGCCGATAACAACAGAGATATTCCAGTTTAACGCAAAACCTTCTGGCGCGAATGCCAGATAGGTGAAGCATACTGCGGTCATAAACATGGCTGGCAGGGTGGTAATCCAATGGAATTTATCGCGGCGCAGCAACCATGCTGAGGCCGCCCATAACATGACCATTGCTGTAGTCTGGTTCGCCCAACCGAAATAACGCCAAATGATATTGAAGTCAGTTTTGGTAATCAGATAACCGACAATAAACATTGGCACACTTAACAACAGACGTTTAGTCATTTGTTGCTGAGGAATATTCAAGAATTCAGCAATAATAAGCCGGGCGGAACGGAACGCGGTATCGCCAGAAGTAATGGGTAAAATCACTACGCCGAGGATTGCCAGAATACCGCCGACAGTACCTAACAGAGAAGTTGACACTTCGTGAACAACCAGAGAGGCCGTACCCTGATCAATCACGGCTTGCAACGCGTTAGTATCTTCATAGAAACTCAGGCCCAATGTACACCAGATCAGTGCGATAATACCTTCGCCAATCATTGCGCCGTAGAAAACGAAGCGACCATTTTTTTCATTTTGCATACAGCGTGCCATCAGCGGAGACTGAGTGGCGTGGAAACCTGAAATAGCGCCACAAGCAATGGTGACGAACAGCAATGGCCAAATAGGCAGATCTTTCGGGTTAAAGTTAGTGGTGAAATCCAATCCTTGAGAATAGAAAGGCTTGTCGCTCATCGCTAAACCGACCATCAGCGCGACAGACATAAACAGCAGCAATGCACCAAACAGTGGGTAAAGGCGACCAATGATTTTATCAATAGGAACCAGCGTTGCGAGAATATAGTAAGCAAAGATAATACCGACCCAGATAGCAATGTTATCCCAACCCATTGCCTCTTTCAGCAAGTTATTCAGTAAGCCGGCTGGACTCAAAACAAAGACGACGCCAACTAGCATTAGCAGAATAACAGCAAATATATTCATGAAATGCTTCATGGTTTTGCCCAGTTCGTTACCAACGATAACGGGCACGGATGCGCCGCGGGCGCGTACACTGAGCATACCGGAGAAGTAATCGTGTACGGCACCGGCAAAGATACAGCCGAATACAATCCACAGCATAGCGAGCGGGCCATAGAGGGCGCCAAGAATTGGACCGAAAATAGGGCCAACGCCGGCAATATTCAGTAACTGAATTAACCAAACTTTTGGGGTGGACATAGCCACATAATCAACACCATCAGCCATAGAAAGAGCGGGGGTTTTTCTTTCTGGTCGAATAGTGAATATCTTTTCGACAATTTTGCCGTATATGAAATATCCAGCCAGAAGAAGGCCGATACAGAGGAGGAACCACAACATAAATATAACACCTTACTCGACTTTTTTAATCTGGGTGCTACTTTATCGTTTCGTAAGAAAAATACCGTGAAGTGATTCGCTTTTTACTGGTCCGTACTGTTTTCTAATTGAAAATACGATTAAAGTAAAAAGTTATTAATTAGCCAGGGGGTAATTATGTTATATATCTTCGATATGGGTAATGTGATTATTGAGATTGATTTTAAAAGAGTTTTAGCGGTATGGAGTAATTTGAGCGGGACACCTCTTGCGACTTTGACTAAAAGTTTCTCTATGGGAGAAACGTTTGAAAAACATGAGCGTGGTCAAATTACTGATCTGGAATTCGCTGATACTTTATGTCAGGAAATGAATATTTCACTCAGTTTTGAGCAGTTTGCTACTGGATGGCATGCTATCTTTATTGATATTCGGCCTGAAATCATTCAAATAATGAAGAAATTACGTGAAGCGGGACACCGGGTTGTGGTGTTATCCAACACCAACCGCTTGCACCTGGATTACTGGCCGCATAATTATCCTGAAATTGCGGCATCCGCTGATTACCTCTATTTGTCGCAGGATTTGGCAATGCGTAAACCCGAGCCTGATATTTTCAAATATGTGATTGAGACAGAAGGTTTTTCACCGGATCAAACCGTGTTTTTTGACGATGTGCTGGAAAATGTGGAAGCAGCCAGGGCGTTAGGGATCAATAGCGTTCATGTTGTTGATAGGCAGACCGTGCCGGATTATTTCGAAGCAAGCGGTTTCTCTGAACAAAATGAAGGATTGAATGGATAATATACCCTATGGATTTCAAGATGGATCGCGACGGCAAGGGAGCGAATCCCCGGGAGCATAGGAAACTATGTGACCGGGGTGAGTGAGTGCAGACAACAAAGAGGCAACTTGAAAGATGACGGATATAGAAGGTAGCGTGCTGATGCGGCTATCTAAATAAAGGAAAAATATGATCGCGTTAATCCAGCGGGTAACACAGGCAAATGTTGTTGTTAAGAACGAAGTCGTTGGGGAAATTGGTCACGGCCTGCTGGTGTTGCTAGGCGTTGAGAAAGGAGATGATCAACAGAAAGCAAAACGGTTGTGTGAGAAGGTGATAGGGTATCGGATATTCAGTGATGAACAGGACAAAATGAACTTGAATATCCAACAAATCGGAGGCAGTTTGCTGGTTGTCTCCCAGTTTACACTGGCTGCCGATACTCAAAAGGGCATGCGACCCAGTTTTTCTGGTGGCGCCGCCCCAGATAAGGCCGATGAATTATATCGCTATTTTGTTGAACAATGCCGCCAAAGTGGTGTAAAAACAGAAATCGGGCGGTTTGCTGCCGATATGAAAGTCAGCCTGACAAACGATGGGCCAGTCACTTTCTGGTTGCAGGTCTAGCAACCAAAAATAGCCAGTAGAACGCAACCATCCCCGATTAAACATCATGAGCAAAAGAAAGGGGCAGTTTCTATGTATCATCTGCGAGTACCTGAAACAGAACAAGAACTGGAAGCATATTATCGATTTCGTTGGGAAATGTTGCGTAAACCATTGCATCAGCCTGTAGGCTCTGAGAAAGATGGTTATGACACGATGGCTCATCACCAGATGGTTGTGGATGAGAAAGGTAATCCGGTGGCGGTAGGGCGTTTATATATCAATGCGGATAGTGAAGGGGCAATCCGCTTTTTGGCAGTGCATCCCAACGTGCAAGGCAGAGGGTTAGGAAAATTAATTGCAATGGCCCTGGAATCTGTTGCCCGTCAGGAGGGTGTTAAACGGGTAGTGTGCAGTGCTCGTGAACATGCGGTGGAGTTTTTCAGTAAATTGGGGTTTGAAAACCGAGGGCCAATTACTAGCCCGCAAACAACTCCGGTTCGCCATTTTCTGATGATAAAGCCGGTTGCAACACTGGATGATATTCTCCACCGGCCAGATTGGTGCAACGAACTGCAACAAGCTTGGTACAAACATATTCCCCTCAGTGAAAAAATGGGGGTACGCATTTCTCAATATACCGGTCAGAGCTTTATTACCACCATGCCGGAAGCCGGGAATCAAAATCCTCACCAAACTATCTTTGCCGGCAGTCTGTTTTCCTTGGCAACCCTGACCGGTTGGGGATTGATCTGGCTGTTGTTACAGGAGCGTCAACTAGGTGGTGATATCATTCTGGCTGATGCCGATATCCGTTACAAAAAACCGGTTGTCGGCAGGCCAAAATCTGTTGCTGATCTTAAAAATATGAGCGGCGATTTGGCTCGTTTGGCGCAAGGCAGTAAAGCGAGGGTAAAGTTAGATGTGATTGTCAGCGGTGATCAGGGAATCGGTGCGGTATTTACTGGCACCTATATGGTATTGCCGAATGCTTATACGGCTATCGCTTAGATTTGACAGTGGCATGAGATATGCCACTGGTAGCAATAATAAAAGTCGCTTTTATGAAATTAAGCTTCGTTGAGTACACGCAGCATAAAGTCATCAAGTTCATTGCGGAAATTGGCTATATTGCTCCATTGATATTGCGCATGCTCAGGCGAAAGCTTAACTTCACCTGTGCATTTGATATTGAAATTTACCTGGAGGCATTGAGCTTCCTTGATAGAATATTCCACCGCGCTGAGAAAACTAATAACATCATCAAGCAGTAGCCCGGTCTCCTCTTCTATTTCACGAGATAGTGCTTGTAATAGATTTTCTCCTTTTTCTACACCGCCGGAAGGAATTTCCCAGAGATTTGGCGGCGATTCATCAGGCGCTCGTTGTAAGAACAGAATATTGCCATTTTGATCTCTGATGATGCCGCCGACAACAATACGGTCATAATTTTGCAGCGTGTTTTCAATAGATTCAGTCAGTATACACATCATTTTTTGTACCTTGTCACAACTTCAATGGGTAAAATTTAATTGCGTTTTTAATGTATCAATATTAATACGGTTTTTCGGCTGATATTGATCGGAGATTTTATTAATGGATTGAAACAGAAAATAACCATTATAAGATTGAATCGGGTACATATATGTACCCGAATATTCGTTACTATAGCTTAACAACCGGACAAGTTTCACAGTTTGGTATGGATATTTGCCCCTTATTAATAACTTGAGTTTCGTTGCCTGACTGTTTATTCGTGGCAGTCAATGAACCATCGATAGTACTTTTAATATCATCAGCAGCAAGATCTCCCTGTATTAACAGCGTGAAATTGCCTTTACCCTGTAATTTCAGCGGCACCCACCGCCATTGGGGTAAAATCGCTAAATCTGCATCTATTCCCCGAAAATCTAAAGTAAATGGTTTCTGTACCAGTTGATCTACTGTACCTTTCACTTTCAGCAATCCATCATCAACGGAAGCATCTAATTGGTCGAGGATCAGTTTATTTCCCTCTGTGTGTAATTTAAGGTAAGGGCGACGTAATTCAACTTTGTTAAATGTTGCGCTGGCGGCATTTAGATTTGAAGAACCACGCCAGATCCCCCATTTCCCTTCTTTCAGTAACTCCATGTCGTAGATATAGCCGCTGAGAGCGGTAAGTTGGAATGGAAAATCGGGGTTAATATCAATCAACAAGCTGTTGTTAATCGTCAGCTCGTTAATGGAAAATCCGGATATCCATTCAGGCAATGATTCTTTCAGCAACTGATGCCAGTTTTGCGGCAAGGTATAAGTTAAACCGGCGACCGTTGCATTGGCGATGTTGAATTGCTTTGTTTGGTGATTCCATCGCCCTTTGACGTGGAATAATCCCTTTTCCCAACGGGAAGTGAGGTTGGAAATAGTGAGTTCATTGCCTGCGAGAAGGAGGTGACCAATAACATCGGTGAAATGGAGATCATTTAGCGTCGTATCCATGACATTGAAATCAATGATGCCCTCTTTTGCCTGCCAGCTCCCGTTAGCCAAACCGACATTTTTGACTGAGGCATCCAGATAGTTAGCAGACCAGTTTTTACCTTCCAACTTAGCATTTGTCAGGCTGAGATCTTTGATGCTGACTGCGGGTAATGTGTTCGCTTTTAGCAATAACTCTTCAAGTGTCATTGGCGTTTGCCAACGAATATTGCTGATAAGTAAATTGTCCCACTGCCAGCTACCATCAGGCTGACGTTGCCCATTACCCGATATCGAACCTTGTGCTAATGTTGCACCAAATGAACGAATAGTCAGGGTATTTTGCTGGTTATCTCCTCGCATAATGACTTTTTCAAGAGAAATATCATTGAAATTCAGTTTATCAGCACTGAATTGAAATTCCCCATTCCCTGCCAGCTTATTTGATTGTGGGTTCCAGGGGGTGATACCGCCGGTGATGTTTTGCCCTTGAATTTGCCAGTCTGCATTTTCTGACTGAATAGTCATCTGATTAAGTTGCAGAATATTGGCGCTGAAAGGGATGGATTGTGGCTGGCCTTTGATGGTTAATTGGCCCTGTTGCAATAACAGACGCTGAAAATGGCGCGGGGAAGTGAGTTGCTGCCAGTTGAAATCGAATGCGACAACTTGAGCCGCTAAAATGAAAGTCTGTTGCTGATTGCTAATGGCAATATTGGAAAATGCCAAAGTGCCCGGTTGTGACCAGTTATGTTCGATATTGCCGATTTGAACCTGATAACGGCTGTGGTGACTCAGCCATTGACTGAGCTGATGCGCTCCCCAGTTTGTCTGCATCACGACATAAACAGTGATTACCGCCAGGATTAGCAGTAATAACAGAGTAACCAGCGATTTTCTTAACCATCTCATTATCAGACTCCAATTTAATCGGCTTATAGCTTCCTTTTATGCCGTAATTTTTGTGTTCACTCAAGAGATGGTGAATAAAAGTTATGAGCGAGGAGAAATTATTATTTGTAACATTTGTATAATTTAACAATAGAAATACCAATAAGTCACTATATTGGTTGTTATTTCTAATAATTTCAGGGTATAAATGAGGGAAATAATAAATTATTTTTTATCGTTTTATTCTATTAAAATAAACTTAAGAGATTAATCTTTGTTTAATTGTATTTTAATTTTCATGCTAAGTTTTTCTTATTAGTAACTTAGAGTGTTTGTATGAATTTGTTAATAATTATATTGTGTGATTAATATAGTAATTAAATCTATATTTTCTTGCATGACAATATAGCCAATGACATCTGAATGAATTAATGTATTAATGGATGGCTATAAATGGAATAATGATGTTTTTTCGTCATTCCTTTCTATTCCTTTCTCAATTTGATTGATGCTTGAAATAACACTACATAGTTTATTTTCACCCATCTTCCGGCAAATAAGTAATGTAAGGAATCTTCTATGTCAGAAAACATGAAACAAAAATCGTCGAATGAAGGTAGTATCCGCACAACCCGCCCACTTACAGGAAAGGAATTTCTGGATGGGCTAAACGATGGTCGGGAAGTCTGGGCTTATGGTGAACGCATTCAGAATGTCGCCAACCATCCTGCTTTCCAAAATCCAGCCCGCGCTATTGCGAAACTTTACGATGCTTTGCACGATCCTGCTCATCGTGATGTACTGACTACGGCTACAGATACGGGGAGTGTTGGTGTAACACATCCCTTTTTCCGTATACCGCACACACAGCAGGATTTAATTGCTGATCGCGATGCTATCGCCGCGTGGGCCCGCATGAGTTATGGTTGGTTGGGTAGAAGCCCTGATTATAAGGCTTCGTTTCTTACCTCACTCGGCGTAAGACCGGATATTTATGGTGATTTTGCGGGTAATGCAAAAAACTGGTATATCCGCTCACAAGAAAACGTGTATTACTGGAATCACTCGATTATTAATCCGCCAATAGATCGTCATTTATCACCTGATGAAATTGGTGATATTTGTGTTCATGTTGAAAAAGAGTGTGATGATGGATTAATTGTCAGCGGCGCTAAAGTTGTTGCCACGGGATCGGCGATGTGTCATTACAACTTTATTGGTCATTATGGCTTACCAATCAAGAAACGGGAATTTGCATTGGTCTTTACTGTGCCGATGAATTCGCCAGGAGTGAAATTAATTTGTCGTCCCTCTTACTCAATGGCGGCAGATAAAATGGGCAGTCCTTTTGATTATCCGCTCTCGTCCCGATTTGATGAGAACGATACGATAATGATTCTGGATAAAGTGAAGGTTCCTTGGGAAAACGTATTTATCTACGGAGATATAGATAAAGTTTCGTTATTTTTTGCTGAGTCGGGTTTTTTTCATCGGGCTATGTTGCATGGTGTGACCCGATTGGCGGTTAAACTTGATTTTATTTCTGGATTGCTCCTTAAGGGAGTTGAAGCCACAGGTACGAAGGATTTTCGTGGCGTGCAAACACGGGTTGGTGAAGTATTGTCATGGCGTAATCTGTTTTGGGCGCTCGGTGATGCGATGATTAAATCTCCGGAGCCTTGGGGGGAAGATGCCCTATTGCCTCGGTACGAGTATGGGATAGCTTATCGTTGGTTTATGACGCAGGGTTACCCGAGGGTAAAAGAAATTATTGAACAGGATCTGGGCAGTGCCTTGATTTATATTAACTCTCATGCCCGCGATTTTTCCAACCCGGAACTGTCTCCTTATCTTGATAAATACATGCGTGGTTCCAATGGTTACAGCGCGGTTGAACGAGTCAAGCTCATGAAACTGATTTGGGATTCTATTGGTACGGAATTCGCTAACAGGCATGAATTATACGAGCTAAATTATGCCGGCAACCATGAAATTACCAGACTCGATGTATTATGGGCTTCTCAAGCCTCGGGCTTAGTGGATCAATTGAAAGGGTTTGCTGAGCAGTGTATGAGTGAATACGATCTTGATGGTTGGGTTGGTAACGATTTTATTTGGCCTTCTAACCGCTAGGAGATAAACCATCATCACGCGCGATGGTGATTTATACGTGCGTGATGAATTGATGATGTATAACCCGATATCAGATTATTAGAGAGATTGTTTTTCCTGAGGAAACACCAGATTAAGAGTGATCGCTGTCAAACCACCGGCGGCAATACCGGAAGAGAGTAACGTTTTCAGCCAGTCTGGAGCGAACTGTAAAATTAGCGGTTGTTGGGCAACGCCCATACCAACCGCTAAAGATAGCGCGATAATCATAATTGCCCGGCGGTTAAGTGCCTCTCTGGAAACGATACGGACACCAGACGCGGCAATCGTACCGAACATCACGATAGTGGCGCCGCCCAATACCGGTTCAGGGATCTGTTGCACAAATCCTGCCACCGCAGGAAATAAACCTAACAGCGTCAACATTAGCGCCACGGCATAACCTACACGGCGGCTGGCGACGCCGGTTAATTGGATAACCCCGTTATTCTGCCCAAAACAAGAATTTGGGAAGGTATTAAATACGGCGGAAAGCATAGAATTTAGCCCATTAGCTAAAACACCGCCTTTAATTCGCTTCATATATAGGGGACCGCTGACCGGTTGCTCGGAAACATCAGACGTCGCGGTAATATCGCCGATGGTTTCCAGTGAAGTCACCATAAAAATTAGCATCAACGGGATAAGCAGATTCCAGTCAAAGGAAAGACCATAATAGAGTGGCGCGGGAATTGTCATGAGTGAACTATTTTCCTGTACCGTTGCTGGCGGCAGCATACCCATTAGCCAGGCGACAACATAACCTACCGCCATTGCAATGACCAGAGAAGCGACACGCAGATAAGGATTACGCTGGCGGTTCAACAAAACAATGACTGCCAACACAACACCAGCCAGAAACAGATTCTCTGGAGAGCCAAAAGTGTGATTTTCGATAGCAGAGAATCCACCGCCGATAGAGGTCAATCCAACCTGAATCAGAGACAAACCGATAATCATCACCACAACACCGGAAACCAACGGGGTGATAATTCTCCGGGCCAGATGCAATACGCGGGATAACAGAATTTCGGTAACGGATGCCGCCATCAGAGTACCGAATAACGCTGCCATCATGGTAGGAATGTCTGCCCCGCCGTTTTTGAGCGCCAGCCCGCCCATAATCAGTGGGGAAACAAAGTTAAAACTGGTCCCTTGGATGGAAAGCAAACCAGAGCCGACTGGCCCCCAAGTTCGGATCTGGATTAATGATGCTAATCCTGAAGCAAACAGAGACATACTGATAATCCGCTGCGTATCGTGAGCAGGCAACCCTAGCGCCTGGCAGATCAAGATTGCTGGCGTGATGACCGCGACAAACATTGCCAGTAAATGCTGGCAAGCAGCAAACAACGTTTGTGGCAACGGTGGCCGATCTTCTAAGCGATAAATCAATTCACTAACTGGTTTATTCGGGGGGACTGTTGCCGCTTGTTCAGGGGATGAGCTGAGCATGGTGTGAAATTCCGGACTGACAAAGAACGCATTTTAATGATCAAAAGTGTAAAAGCAATCGTTTGCTTAAAAATCCTGTCACTTATCATGATTCGCTCTGGTCACATTTTTATATGTTTTAACTTGTGTTTGTTGCAGATTTTTTTTTCTAATCCAGCGTTGCCTGCTTTTGGCGTTCTCTAAAGGATGAGTATAACGTCGTAATAACTTACATAATTTTAACAATATAGCTGGGGTACATAGATGTATCATCTTGATGTTTATGGCACGCTCGTTGCGTCTGCATTAGTACTATTACTTGGGCGCAAACTTGTACAATCAGTCCCATTTCTTGAAAAATACACCATTCCTGAACCTGTCGCGGGTGGCCTGTTAGTTGCTCTGATTCTTTTAGTCGTTCAACAGACAACAGGCTGGGAAATCAACTTTGATTTGTCTCTTAAAGACCCTTTGATGTTAACTTTCTTCGCCACTATCGGCTTGAATGCCAACCTTTCCAGCTTGAAAGCGGGTGGTAGGGTTCTGTTCACGTTTGTCTTCGTCGTTGTTGGCTTGCTGCTGGTTCAGAACACGGTGGGTATCGCTCTGGCTGAACTGTTAGGTCTGGACCCATTAATGGGCTTACTGGCGGGTTCTGTTACGCTGTCTGGCGGTCACGGTACAGGCGCCGCTTGGGGTAAGCTGTTTAGTGAGCGTTATGGTTTTGAAAATGCAACGGAAGTGGCAATGGCTTGTGCGACTTTCGGTTTAGTTCTGGGTGGTTTGATTGGTGGCCCGGTCGCGCGTTTCCTGGTGAGAAATACAAAAACTCCAGGACTAAGGGGCGATGATACCGAAGTGCCGACAGCATTTGAAAAACCTTATACCGGGCGGATGATCACAGCGTTAGTGATGCTGGAAACGATCGCACTGATTGCTATTTGTTTGATGGCCGGTAATTTTGTGTCTGAATTTCTGCAAGGTACATGGTTTGAATTACCGACATTCGTCTGTGTGTTATTTATCGGGGTTATCCTCAGTAACAGTCTATCGGTGCTAGGTTTTTACCGAGTTTTTGACCGAGCGGTGTCTGTACTGGGTAACGTGAGCCTTTCCCTATTTCTGGCAATGGCGTTAATGAGCCTGAAATTGTGGCAGATGGCATCGCTGGCATTACCGATGCTGGTCATTCTCACCATCCAGGCTATCGTGATGGCGCTGTATGCAATTTTTGTCACCTATCGGGTGATGGGTAAAAACTATGATGCAGCGGTTCTGGCGGCGGGTCACTGTGGTTTCGGTTTAGGAGCGACACCTACCGCTATTGCGAACATGCAGGCGATTACCGATCGCTTTGGGCCATCCCATGTGGCGTTTCTGGTGGTGCCGATGGTCGGGGCATTCTTTATCGATATCGTTAACGCGATTGTGATTAAACTCTATCTGCTACTGCCGGTATTCCCTGCTGTGTAGGGATAAATTAGCAAGGTACTGCGCCAGCTATGTAGTTGGTGCAGTATTGTCTTTGTGTTCTTTGATCATTATTTATTTTAGGCAAGCACCGCCATAGTTTCACCTCTTACCTGTGTGTATTGGGGGCCAGATTTTACTGTGTTTTACTTATAATTTAACGCATTCAAATTATAGTAGGAAGGATGAACAACGATGAAGCTTTTCAACACGTTGGGATTTTGTTGGGATAGATCTTCGGTTCCTCTTATTGTTCCGATTCATTCTATTGAGCGGGTATGCTTTCGTTTTCACCGGATGCTACCGGAGTTTGTTTGGGATGCCAGCGTGCTTGAAAGCAATCCTTTTACTTTCCCAGAAGTGAAGACATTATTGGATGATGTCACTGTCGGTGGTAGAAAAGTTTCTGATCAGGAGCAAGTACTGAATCTCGCGGAAAGTGCCAAACGCCTGTTATCTCTGGTGAAGAATAATCAATTTGAGTTGACCAAGGCTATGTTTACTGAACTTCATAGTATAGTTGCTCGCAATGAAGCCTTGGAATGGGGAACATTTCGCGGGGAAGGTCGAGAGATAAACTACACTCCAGATGTCGGATTAGGTGAATATGGTCGGCATACTCCGTTACCTACCGTATCAGGCGCACCAGAATTGAACCGCGTTTTTCAAGAAGGTATTGCTTCACTAGATGAGTGTCAGCCTTTTGAAAAGGGAATCGCATTCTTTCTTTTTGGTGCGTTACAGAAATTCTTTTTTGACGGTAACAAACGGACTTCCCGTTTCATGATGAACGGTATTTTGATGTCAAACGGTATAGACGCCATCAGCGTGCCTGCGGCGAAAATACATGAGTTCAACGAAAAGATGGTCCGCTTCTACCGGAGCAAAGATGCCACTGAGATGATGGCGTTCCTTGTGGATTGTCACTCGGATGTGGAGCAAATTCGAGCGGCGAATACACGAAATTAGCGATCACTGCACTTGGACTGTTTGGGATTCGTCCCGATATGTTTTCAATCATGCATTATCATCATGTATGAGTTCAGGTAATCAACGGCTAAAGCCAACTTTCTCAGGGCTGTTATAAACAGCCCTTCTGTTAGCGTGGAGCACAACAATTCCCGCCGTGGTTCCTTTTCCCTCAAAGCGTGTTTTAAAAGACTTAATTCTTAAGATCCTATATATGATAAGAATAATAGTTTCCACAAAACGCATCATAGGTGTTTTATATTTATTTTACTTCCTCATATTTATCCAAAAATCAACCAGCATTAAAAAATTATATCTAATTCATCGCTAACGTATTAATATAAATAACGTTTCATAATTTTGCTGCACGTGGTCTTACTAACCAATTGTTATATATGGAACTATGAGTGATGTGATATTTTGGAATTTTATTTATAACAAAAGAAAAACTTTCAGTAATTATTAAATTCATACTAGATAATCTACCTCTTCGATAAATAAATTGGCCTTTAGCTAAGGATAACAACATGAAAGATAACGCTTTATATGACCCTATTGCACATCTTTACGAGAGCTTTTCAGATGCTGCCGCCCATATCGAAGTAGAAATCAGAACTGTCTTCAATTTGGCAGGAGATATACACGGGAAATCAGTGTTGGATTTAGCCTGTGGATATGGTCTCTTTAGTCGAGAATACAAGAATCGTGGCGCGTCAAAAGTCATTGGAGTCGATATATCAGAGAACATGATAGCGATTGCGAAAAGCAAATCACAACAATACGGTGACGATATCGAATTTCACGTAAGAAATGTCTGCAAGATGGAGTCATTTGGCAAATTTGACATAGTTAATGCAGCTTGGTTATTTTGCCATGCAGAATCTCTTGAAGACCTTGAAACTATGTTCCGTGTTATTGCCGCTCATCTCAAGCCTTCTGGTAAACTAATTGCGTATACCGCTGAACCTGATTGTCAATTAGAAAAAGTGGATTATGAAAAATTTTGTATAAAAATTTTGAGTGAAGAGCCGGTGAAAGACACAATTCTCGTGAGAGCTGAATTTCTTACCACACCACCTAGCCCTTTCACTATGTATCATTGGAGTCGTGAACAGTATCAAGCGGCGATCCAAAAGGCAGGGTTCAAACAATTTAAATGGCAAAAACCCATGCTGTTAGAAAGCGATATTGAGGCTCATCCCCCAGGTTTTTGGGATGATTATCAACGAAATTGCCTTGATACCGCTCTTGTTTGTCAGTTTTAACAAAATAATCCCCGAGATCTGTTGTCTTTCCTATACAAATCCCTCAAGTTTTATCGAGGGATTTTTTTGAATTTCCCTCGTTCTGCAAAACAACTCTTCCTGACCTCCAGCCGGGATTCAGGTTTCTGAGGAAAACGGCGCTCGGGTAACTCACTCAAGCATCTGATAAAAAAGTTTAGCTGCTTATTTTATTGCTGATTAAATAAAGCGTCCCACGTTTTATCTCTTCATTTATAGATGGTTATGTGAATCTTGCGTCTGATGCAACACCGCCAACACTTCAATACCAGTCGGAACTTCCCGGTAGTAAATAATGTGGCTCTCTACGGGGAAACTCAGCACACCAAAATAAAGATCCTCACTGCGATCACGACCGGGGGATGGGTGACGAGCAAGAATTTCCGTCATAGTCACACGTAACGAAGTTGAATAAGCTTCCGCGACATTCGCCCGCATCGGCGCATAGAATAGAGTTTGATTGCACGAATATGCTCTCTGGCTTTCTTCGTAAACCGGACACTTATCCCTAAGCCTTACCCTCAAGTTCATCAACCGTCAACGGCGCAAATACATCATCAATACTATGTAATTCGCCACGATAAGCTTGTGCAATAGATTCAGCCAGAACGGCTTTTAAATTCTGTAACTTACCATGCTTAGTGACTGCTCCCCGCCGTAAAAACGGCGAGGCTTCCCACTTCTCAGGCCGCCACCGTCTTTATGACGGATTTACGCTGGCCTCCGTGGGCAGAGACGACGAGTCCCGCCGCCTGTAATTCTGTTATGCCCTTGCGCTCGATGTTGAGCGCCGCATTGATATCGCGGTCATGTTCGACTCGACAGAAAGGGCATTGCCAGAGCCGCTTACGCAGCGGCATTTCCAGCAT
>NZ_PUWT01000050.1:0-66426 GCF_002968995.1 Photorhabdus hindustanensis | reverse complement strand
CGACGTTTCATGAGGATGATTGTCAGATTTATCGAGAAAATGCGGCGGAAAATATCGCGATATTGAGGCGAATTGCCTTGAATATGCTGAAAACAGAAGGCAGCAAATTAAGTATAAGAAAGAAACGAATGCGAGCCTGGATGAAAACGCAATTTCTGGAACAAGTCGTACAAGCAGGATTTTCTAATCTGAATAATATTTAAGCATTCATGCGGTTGCCCTGTTCCCGGTGCCTATACCAGAATTATTCCACAACAAGAAAACCTAAACAGTCTGGGTAATTTCTGGCAGGCTCTCGGTAATCGTCCTCGCCTCTCTTTATTATACTCCATTACCGTTCCGATGAAGCTTCAAGAGATTGAGGACAATGTAATTCCAGTCAGCAAAATATCTGCTACTATGGATCAAAAACCCAGTCTGGATAATTCACAAATAAACCAGGCTTTAATGGATAAATTATGCGTGGAATTAGGCGGCACAGAAGATGTACGTCTTGCCCTTGCTAAAGTGAATCTGACAACCAAACCTGATACAGAAAATAATCAAAATCAGGAAAATGAAAACGTTATTGTTGAAGTTTCGGGTATTACTAGCGTAACTTATTTACCACAAATAAAAGATACACTTACCAAATGGAAAAGCAGTCAAGAGGCTATTGTTAATATAAATGGTGTTAGCATTGTTGTTTCTAAAGAAAATGTTGATAAGTTAATTAGGATTTAAAATTATTTTCATACTAAAATAACAAACAATTACTCGCCTAACAAATAATTATTCATTAAAACAATTATTTTTAATATGTTTATTTGAGATTTCCATATTATATACCCAATAGATTTCAAGTTGCAGGGCGGCGGCAAGTGAACGCATCCCCAGGAGCATAGATAACTATGTGACTGGGGTAAGTGAACTCAGCCAACAAAGCAGCAGCTTGAAAGATGAAGGGTATAAAACTATTAACTTAATCCACATATTATTCATTGTCATTCTTCAAACTCTATAGGTGAAATAATGCTAAACGAATATGTTAAAGATCATGGTAGAAAAACAAAAAATAATGCAGAAGATCCCAAAAATAGGGAGATAAACAGCAATTCTTTAGAACTTTCCAGCACTCGTCCAGCACCACCAGCACCACCAGCACCACCAGCACCGAAATTATCTCCTAGCCTTCCTCAGAAAAGGTCACCAAATAATGTAGTAAATAATAATCCGTTCAAACCAAAAGATGAAGATGTACATTTCTCTAAAAGCGGAACAGTAAAATCTGAAGATTGGGAAATATCAAAACAGATAAATAATTATATAGGAGAAGACGGTCTCTATAAAATTTATGAAGAAATCAAAAAAGTATTGAAAAAAGAAGACATAAAACCATTGGCCCCCATAGGCGTTACTGTGAAAGGAATAATCGAGGAAATGAAAAAAGCTGATGAAAAATATGGACAATATGAATACAACGATGAAGATATAACGAGTTATCCTATAGCTTGGACGAATCCTGATAATGGAAAAATTTATATAGGAATAAATTCTCCAGAATACTCGCATTTGAATAATAGAGGAGAATCTGAGCTCAATTTGGCAAAAATAATATCTACAATAATTCATGAAAGCCTTCATGCGTCATCACATCAGCATAAAGGCTTACAGTCTCAAACTGATATGGAAGCAGACAACCTAAATTATGATAAATATGTGACAGACTATTTTGCAAAAGAAGTTTATAAAAAAATATTACCCGATAAAAAATATAAATATATTACCAACTATTCTACCAAGGGATTAGGCGGTGAAAATAAAATATGGGGAGGAAATATTGTTGAATTCATGATTCAATCAAAACATGTTTCTTTGGAAGAAATAAGACAAGCTTATGCAGAAGGCAAACCATTTAATAAACTAGATGGTAAATTACTAGAGGATTGGAAAAAATATGCGAAATTGGGAAAAATACCAAACCTACCTAATCAAAATTAATGGATGAAGTTATCTCAGTCAGATTAATTATAGAGTCTTAATAAATAAAAAAACAATCTCTCATGTGAATATTGAAGTACAAAATATCCAGTGAATTATTTAAAATAATACCAATCTATTTATTTGCATAGTCATGCATGTTGCACTTACCATGCTAAATCTTGCAATATATTCATTAAAATAATCATAAGGTGATAACATGTTCAGCACATATTCTAATAAAAATGATAACCAAAAAAGAAATAAAATAAATACAGAAGAAAAACATGAAAACACAGAAACCGATAACCACTTGGGAATAAACATAGATAATACAGAGAAAAGTAAACCGGATATAGAACCAAAAGATGTCACTACAGATATCATTGAGGCAGGTACTCTTCTATATAAAACGACCGCTATCCCAGATTTTTTAGACAACGCAGAAAACCTAGGTTTAGCAGAATATAAGAAACTACATGAAGATATACACGATTACTTAAACCTAGGTAAATTTAAAGATGCTGACAAGCTCAAAAAAATTCACAGTGGTCAGGTCAATATTTCGCCTTAGAAAAAAGTTCTAATGAATATGCAAATGAAGCACCATATATACCCAAGAAACTTCAAGATGCAGTTTTTAGCACCTGAAAATGGTCGTTAATTCTAGACATCAGCGAGTCCGCTATATCAGGTAGCGTTGTGGTGAAAAATTTGAATACGTTGTCTCGAAATTCATGTTTATTAGCGAAATAACGGTTATTTCGAACATGTTCATTCATGACCTTCCATAATCGCTCTATCGGGTTTAAATTTGGACTGTATGGAGGAAGGTAATGTAACTCAATATTACTAACATAAGCCCACTCCTTCACAAGATGAGCTTTGTTATACGAAACAGCCATAAATTTTCATGATTACTAATTTAAGGCCCCCCCCCGATTTTTAGCCACCAAACGCTATAATTCAAGAGTAACAATATGAAATAGTTATGAAACTTTAGGAACTTTAACAAATATTGGAGAAACCACGTAACATTTGCGAACAAAATAATGCCAATACACTAAAAATCAGATTACTCTAATAATTTTGAAGACAGAAATGTTCGAATATGAAGAGCTAGTTAAAACTAATAACGACACAAAAGCAACTACTAATAATGGTAATAAGAGTTCATCAACTCAACATATTTCAATAGATATAAATAATGATGAAAGTGAATTAAATATACCCATGTTATCAAAAGATGAGACCGAAAAAAAAATCAGAAAATCCTACTTCATCACGAAATAAAATTCTTAAGGCTATTGCGGGAATAGGTGGATTAACTGGATTAGGAATTCTTGCACGTTACATAAAATCAATATTGTCTCCTCCTCCATCTTTCTTGGATTATTTGCCAGAAACAGAGCGTAATGAACATAAAAATGTTATGGACACTATCAATGAAATAAAAAACCCAACAGATTACCCTCGCATACTCACGACACAAGAAGCAGCAATCATGCTAGCTATACATCTTAGTCCATCGCCACCACCGACAGAAAAAATTGCAAATAGTACCAATCCAATGAAAGCAACAGCTGGATATTTAAGTCCAAATGACTGGATGGTACCATTTGACTCTGGAAAGAATACGCGAAATAATAAAGGTAAAAGGGATCTTCATAACGGAAAAAGTGTTTATTCTACTCCCGATAGTGTTCACTCTCTAACAACAATATCACAAAAAGTCGGTTCTGAATTAGATGAGCAAGAACCGGAGCATCGACAGGAAGTACAGAGTGATCAAAGTATTTCTCAGGAACAGCGTAACCCTAATAATACAGATACCTCTCCCCTTACTAAGACTAGCCTCAATGAGACTCAATGGGAAAATAATATACTCGATGATCCAAAAATTAGAGTCGTACTTAATGTAGCTATGGGAGATGACTTATTGGGAGAGAATACATATGATAAGTATATAGATAATTATAATAAGGAAATCAATGAACTTGAAAGATATAAGGAAAAAATAGATAGAGATATTAAAAATTTAAAATTAAAAGATAATGAATCAATAAAGAAGGAGAAAGATCTTTTGAATCATTTTAAATCTCGTGGTGGAAACAAGAAATTATTGAATAGTATTGAAAATGCCATTAAAAACAAATTAGCAAACCCTAATCCAGAGATTAAATTTAAGGAAAATGAATCAAATAATATTAAGAACCAGATTGACATCCAAAAGAGTAAACTAGAAGAACTTAGTAATCGTAAGAGAGAGGAAAAATCATTATACGAAAATTGTAAATTAATATTAAAAAATATCGAAAATTATATCTCCACTAATAATCACTTTTCTTATGAAAATGTTGATGATTTATCTGCTTTAATAAATTATTTAATTGATAAAATAAACCGTAAGGAAACCGACAATTATGGGGAAAAATTTTTTGCAACTAACCATGAGGTAAAATCAGATCTTATTTCTGTAGTCATATATTATCTTGAATCATTAGAATATAGATTTCAAGAAACCTTGTTGAATCTTAATAATCTGGATAAAAAAATTATACATGACATTGATAATTATCATACCTCTAATAATTATTTAGATATTTTAAAAGCTAATGAAATATCTTCACTGATACAACAACAAAAAGATCATGATAATATAACAACTACTATCCCAGATGAATTCTCTGATGAGTATTATTCTGATATTACCCTGCTAAGAGCGGCAGTTTATTGGATGATGATTAATAAATCGTTTGACATTAATACATTTGATAACATTACAATATACACTATCCTAAAAAAATATCTGACGGACGAACGTCAATATAATCCAATGCAAAATGGAGCCACTTTACCAGAAGGATATTACTCTTTCCTCGATTTTAAAAGAAGAGAAGAATTTGATAGCCAAAGAGAATTTACAACTCAATTTAATAAATATAAAGATAAATATAGTAATTATGAAGCAACCATGTTAACAAAATTACATCTTTCTTCCTTAGATCTGGGGATAACTCCTACAGAAATTGTGGCACCACCCAAAAAATCTTTTTCTTTTTCTATTGATAATCATATCGGAAAAATTAATTTTCTAGAATTAATATCTGGTGATTGGTTATTAATTGCTTTCATTGATGGAATAATAAAGATGAAGAAATACAAACAAGAGGAAATAAATAGTAACGATTTACTGAAAGCACTGAAAGAACCAAATGGTAATTTTGAGGGTGGACATGTCGAACTCGCAAGAAATTCCCCTCAAATAGTTTACAAGAGAATTTTTCCGGATATTCTTATACATAGTTATTTATTTAGTGATTATGAAAAATTCTGGGATAATTTTTTTGAAAATAGAATTAAGATAAAGAGAGATGAACCAATTTCTCATACTAATGATTATGATAGGAAATTTCCAGAAGAATACAATGCTTTCAATGTCATCAATAGTTTTTTAAAAGAAGGTCTAGATAATATTGCGAATAAAAGCAAAATTTCTTTGGATGATGATTCTCTTTTACATACTATTGCTACAGTGTTAATCCCTTTTTATGATGTCATTTACAAGGAAGTTACCGACAGCGATTATAGCCTGGATGCCGAGGATGTGATTTCTATCGTTTTTGATTCGATCAATGTAGTCTTTACTATTGCAACATTGGGGCTATCAATATCACATCAAGTATTAACGAAAATTGCGCAAGAAACCGCTAGACTTAGCATCAATTATTCTGGCAGAGCGTTATTAAGGAAAGTAATTATAAAATTGCCTTCGATGAAGCTCTTGGATGCCCGCCAGGTTTCCCGTCTATTAGCCAGTGGTATTATTGATTTAATCGAACCTTTACCGATCCGAAATATTTTAAAGGGTGCTTATAAGGGACTCAGAAAATCAAGTCTTTTAAAAAAAGGAGTTCAGGTACAAAATGATGCTATTAATTTGTTGGAATCAGACGTCATTAGATATAGTAAGTCTCTCGATAAATGGAAAGTTCCCGATAAATGGAAAGCTCTCGATCTGGAATTTAAGCCAATGACGGAAGGAACTAGTGATGGTCGGTTTGAAGGCATTTATAAGTTAGACAATATCGATATGCAGACAAACTATTATATTAAACAACACGGAGGTTTCTGGCAGGTACGTTGGGATAATGATAACCGAACATGGAGGATAATGAACCCGGCCAATTCCGGTAGATTTAATTATGCAATTCCCGTTAAACGAGATAACAATGGGCTCTGGATTAAACATTCAGATGTTGGTTTAAGAGGTGGTGGTGCTCGGTCGAGTAAATCGGCACCAAAACATATGCAGAATATCGAGAAATCCCAAGCTGAAAATATTAGAAATTTAATATCAGAAGCAAGAAGTAGGGCAATAATAATATTAAAAGATAGCATAAATAAAATTGAAAATAATAAGCCAGAAACGATAGAAAAAGTTAATAATGCATTTGATATATTCCTTGGTGATCATTCTGAGAGAATTAAAAAGAATATAATTGAAAAATTAAAATATCAAGCCTCCTTTTTAGAAAAATTCAGCCAAAATGATCATATTGTATATTCAGGGGGCTATGATAGTAATAAGCCTATTATGATTCTTCAAACTACAGAAAATTCTGCCGCATCTTCATCTTTCCAAAAAGGAGAACCCATATTGACAGTTTATGCAGATGCTCTCGTTGATGGAAATGAACGGCTGCGTTATTCTGATGATGAATATAAAAATTTTATTTCTACCGCATTAATACATGAAAGTTATCATGCAATTAATACATATACGCCAGATATTGCTTACCCTAGAGTAGAAGATTTCTCACTGGATATCTCTAGTATTGCAAAATTATCAGAGCCTAAGCTTAGAGGAAGAGAATATAATGAAATTATGTTAAAAGAAGGATTAACAAAGGAAGAACTTAGCACTAAATTAGAATTTTCAAATAAGAGAGTGCTAGAAAATCCCGATAACATCTCATATATGATAACGCTTATCAGCTATATCGACAATAATGATTCTCTGTATCAAAAATTTATTAATGACCATGGAAAATGGAAAGAAAATACAGAATCGCCATTATTATGGAATTTTGGAAAGAATATAGAAGGCAAACCATTAGTACTTAAAAATACCGATCTAGGTGAGTTAAGACACGGTAATATAGCACCTTTAATAGAAAAAGGTTTATTATCAGGAAATAAGATCCATGATATTAAACTTAAGTTTGATTATATAAGAAATGACAAGGTTGTAAGTGCCATGGAGACTGCTAATAGTTTTTCAATGAATGATATTACTGACGATAAAGGTAATTTACACGGAGTTTTAAGTACATGGAAAGGCAAGGATGTCAGTTCCCGGTCATCTTCCGGCCCAATTATGGGTGATTGGGGAGAAAAATATAAACTTAATGATAATATTAGTGTTATGGATATTGCCAATGGTGAATCGGGTACAGTCGGCATCAAAATTCCATTTAATGAAATAAAAGAGGGAAAACCCATAATTATATCAGCAGGCGAATTAAGTGGATGCACCATGATCTATGCTGTTGATAAGGATTATTTTTATGCTTATCATGCAGGACAGCAACCGGGTGATAATAATTGGCTAACTAGCCGTGAGGGCGTTGAGAGCATCTATAAATCTCATGTGGCTTTAACAAATAAAGAGTTGGCGGAGATAAAAAATATTCTGGCTAATACAGATAATGGCAAAGTTTTAGGAAACAATCAATTGATTGATATATTTTCCAGCTATGATAGCAGCATGGTTACCTATTTTGGCAAGGAGACTTCTGTCAGTGGAAATACCAGGATAACCACCGCTAATGAAAAGGTTAATTTGTTTGATTATAATCAGATAAAAGACAGCTCTAATAACCCAAGATTAGGGCTAGCTTATGCTCTCATCACAAAAGATGCTGGTAAAATTAAAATAAAAGCTTATTCAGAAGATCTGTCATTTCCACCTAATGAAAAATTTTATAAACTAAATGGAAAAGAGGTTTTGTTGCTGTCTAAATAACATTTCAAAATAATAGATCATCTGGAGGTAACTCAGTCAAATTTTTGTGATCTGAACATCCAAGATTAACGAAAATATAAATAATCGATATTTTGACGAAGAGGGATTATTATTATGCGAATGCAAATTAAAAACTGATTGAAATGAATGGCTTTCATAAAGTAGTTGTTGTAAATATAATGTTTTTTCTCGTTTGTCCTTTTCTGATATTTTATTCTTTAGGCTCTTCTATTAATTCATTCGGTAAAGATTTGCCTGAGGAAATCTGAGACAATGTTTTTTGTGACTTGGTAGAAATACTATACCTTGGCAATGAGTGGTAATGACTACCTGATAAGACAGAGAAACAGATTGTGGCAAAGAAAGAAAAACGACCTCACCATGACGCGTTATTCAAGCATTTTTTAACGCAGCCCGAAACGGCCAGAGAATTTCTATCCCTTTATCTGCCCGAAGAGATCCAGCTGTTGTGTGATTTAGCCACATTGAAACTGGAGTCCGGAAGTTTTGTGGACCGGCATTTACGTCAACTGCACAGTGATGTGCTCTACTCGGTTGAAACAGCCAGGGGACAGGGCTATATCTATTGCCTGATTGAGCATCAGTCCACTCCTGACCCGTTGATGGCCTGGCGGCTGATGCATTATGCCATGTTAGCAATGGCGGCCCACCTGAAAAAAGGCCATACTGAACTCCCTTTGGTAGCGCCGCTGCTGTTTTATCATGGAGAGGTTCGGCCGTATCCTTACTCAAACCGGTGGCTGGATTGTTTTACGCTCCCAAAACAAGCTGCCCGCTTATACGGTCAGGCGTTTCCGTTGGTGGACGTCAGTGTACTCAGCGATGAAGAGATCCTGACGCATAAAGGGGTTGCCCTGATGGAGCTGGTGCAAAAACACATCCGCTGCCGGGACATGCTGGAATGGGTCCCCAAATTGGTGGAACTCCTGAATGCAGGGTATAATACAACCGAGCAGCACAATGTGGTGTTACACTATATTTTACTGAATGGACATACGCCGGATCTCTCCCAATTTGTCCATCAACTGATTGAACAATCTCCGGAGCATGAAACGATGTTGATGACTATTGCAGAACAGCTTGAACAAAAAGGGCTTGAGCGAGGTATTGAACTAGGTCGAGAGGAAGGTATTGAACTAGGCCGAGAGAAAGGTATTGAACTAGGCCGAGAGAAAGGTAGAGAGGAAGGTAAACTGGAAACGGCTCGTGCTTTATTACGGCATGGTGTCAGTCTGGACATTATTGTCACCAGTACCGGACTGAGCCGGGATAAAATTGAAGCGTTAAAGCATTAAATTAATCTTCTCTTTTACAGTAAAATGCCGATATTCAAAATCGGCATTTTTGTTCTTATTTATACCCTATGGATTTCAAGACACATCGCGGCAGCAAGATCGCGAATCCCCGGGAGCATAGATAACTCTGCGACCGGGGTGAGTGAATACAGCCGACAAAGAGGCAACTTGAAAGATAACGGGTATAAATCCTTGAATTAATGAAGGGCTTATGGTTGCTCTCCTTGTGTTTCATTTATCCTTCGAAAAAAGCAAATCATAGGCTCAACACGATCTTCATTTACTAATTCTTTTTATCCTCAATTGATCGATAAAATAGAAAATAATCATCCCTTTATAATTTCCCTACCCCTAAAGCCAAATAAAACCGCACCAATATCCAAAATGGGTACCCTTTGCCATACCAATTAATAATTATCACGCACTATTAATTAATATTCCCTCTAAAGATTCATTACTTATAATCATGCCGCTTTATTAAATTCGAACTAAATAATCTCGAAGTAAATTTTTTCAGCATAAATAATAACCGCCACAAGGCAGGTTGCTGCGGTAGCTATAGCCATAGCTCAGTGCTAATCAAAATCAAAACAAGGTAACAACGCTCTGTTTATCTTTTAAACGTAAAGAACTAATCAAGGAAAAATTATGCCTACAACTCCTGAACAAATTGCTGTTGAATATCCTATTTCTACTTACCGTTTTGTTGTTTCCATCGGTGATGAAAAAGTCGCCTTTAATAATGTTTCCGGGCTAGATATTTCTCATGACGTCATCGAATATAAAGACGATACAGGCAATTATTACAAAATGCCCGGTCAACGTCAGGCGATCAATATTACCCTGCGTAAAGGCGTCTTCTCCGGTGATACTAAACTTTTTGATTGGATTAATTCTATTCAACTTAATCAGGTCGAGAAAAAAGATATTTCAATTAGTTTAACCAACGAAGCCGGTACTGAAATTTTGATGACCTGGAGCGTGGTAAATGCTTTCCCAACCTCATTAACCGCCCCCTCTTTTGATGCCGCCAGCAACGAAGTCGCGGTGCAGGAAATTAGCCTGACCGCAGATCGAGTCACTATTCAAGCGGCTTAATACTTATTTATCAAGCTAGCTACTCAGAATATTGCATAATCATTGGAGGCAACATGCCAACAACACCAACTTATCCCGGCGTCTATATTGAAGAAGATGCATCACTGGCTCTCTCCGTTAGCCAGGGGAACACGGCAATCCCGGTTTTTATTGGCCGTTTCTCGCCGAAAAAAATCAGCGCAACGCCACAAATAACACGTGTGAGTAACTGGTTGGATTTTACTAATCAGTTTCATGTGGGTTGTATTACGTCGGTAGCAGTCAAATTAACGGAACCTACTCTACCGCCTGCCCCTTCCCATCCTGAGAAAAACGAAGGCAATACAAAAACCAAAGATAATGTAAAAAATTTTGCCGCCCAAAATATTACGCTTGATACAGACGATAAAAACAACAGTGATTCTTACGATGTAACTACCGTCACCTACACAACAAGCAGTGATGCTTTAAAACTTTATTTCCAAAATGGTGGCGGACCTTGTTATATCCTGCCAATTCCTGATTCAGAAGATTCTCACACGCTGGCATTAATTCCTGAGTTAATTAAGCAGGCTTTAGAAATTACCTTAATCGTCTGCCCTGAACAAGATTCTAATTACCAGAGCAAAATATATAACAGTCTGACATCTTCATTATTAAATGAGGGCTATTTCCTTATCACTGATAATCAAGATAAAGAAACCGCACTCAATGTGAGCCAGCAATCACAAACCGCGACTTATTATCCCGCTGTTAAAGTCTCACAACTTATTCAGGTAGAGGAGAATAGCATCGCGATTTCAGGTTATCAGGATGCAAAAATTACCCATCTGGCGGAACTCAAAAAGCAAAACCCAGAACTCTATAAGCAAGTTATCGAGGCAATAAAACGAAAAATTGCAGATAACAAAAAATTTATTCCTGCCAGTGCAATCATGGCAGGCGTGTACTGTGCTACCGATGCTCGTCGGGGCGTCTGGAAAGCACCGGCGAATGTTGTTCTCAAAGGAATTAGCGATGTCGCGGATCGACTCAGCGACAATGAACAAAGCACTATGAATCAAAAAGGCATCAATGCTATCCGTTATTTCAGCAACAAAGGATTTGTCGTCTGGGGCGCACGTACTTTGCAAGATGATGACAACTGGCGCTACATTCCGGTTCGGCGTCTCTTTAACGCGGCAGAACGGGATATCAAGCAAGCCATGCGAATTGCCGTTTTTGAACCCAACAGTCAGCCCACTTGGGAACGGGTTCGGTCAGCTATTGACAACTATCTCCATCAACTCTGGCAACAAGGGGCACTGGCCGGTAACAGCCCACAGGAAGCCTATTTTGTCCAGATTGGTCAAAGTGTCACCATGTCCGATGACGATATTAAACAAGGCAAAATGGTGGTTAAGGTTGGCATGGCGGCGGTTCGTCCGGCTGAATTTATCATCCTGCAATTTTCGCAAAATGTAACACAGTAACCGTACTGAGGCGCGGTTCGCCGCGCCTGTTCTATTGAGGAATCGAGAATGGAAACAACACAGCCGGGCGTCACCATCACGGAGAACCTGATATCCCAGCAACAAGATGAGGCATTTATCGGTATACCGGTTTTTATCGGCTATACTCAACCGACTGAAAATAGCCATGTCAGTGATAAAACCGCCACCAAGCGAACCAAGACGTTATAATCCAATGACCAGCACATTATTACCGGGTTGGGTCAATATCAATTGTAACTATTTAATTATTTATTGGGACACCAGTAAACCATCAAGCGATAGTTCAAGCCCGGATAGCCAACCCAATAATCAAGCAGCGCAAGTGATGACTCGTATTCTGAATGTATTAATTAATAACCGCCAATTAACCGACATTCCCGGCGCCTATACCCGAATTATTCCCCGACAGGAGAACTTAAATAGCTTAGGTAATTTCTGGCAAGCTCTCAGTAATCACCCTCGCCCCTCTCTAATGTATTCCACTACCGTACCCATGAAATTGCAAGATATTAAATATAATATTACCCAGATTAGACAAATTTCCGCTTCTGTGGATCAGAAACCAAGCCTAAATAATTCACAAATTAATCAAGCTCTGACAGATAAATTATTTTCCGATTTAGGTGAAATTGAAGCCGATACCTTTACCTCCAAAAATATGAAAGTTTCCGGATATAACAGGAAAAATATCAATGACAATTAATCCATATATTATTTACCCGTAATATATTTTCCATTATAAAATTAACAGATGGAAATGTTAAAAACAAAAAATACAATGAAAACACAATGAAAACACAATGAAAACACAATGAAAACACTCATCATGCAATAAAACACCATCAATAAAACAATAGAGAGACTAATAAAATGAAATTTAATTATCAAATAAGTGAACAATCCTATAGCGGTTATCATTCTGATATTCCTGTCGCTATTTTCCATGAACAAGACTTTACCAAAGCTTATGAAATATACCACGCTAAAAATTTTAATTATTATGGATTAAGGGTAGAACAAGAGCCTTATGCAAGGTATTTCAGGGCCTTTCATCATACGGATATTCATCAACAAACTTATTCAATATTTGAGTTAGAAAATAGATATGAGGATATGATCTATCTTAATAAAAATCGACAATTTAAACCTGATGCCGACGCTATTACTGTCATGTCCAATCATATTTTTTATAATTATGATTTTTACGGCTACACTTCATTACAATATTTAAAGACTAAATATTCCGAAGAATTGAATCGTTATCATAAATCTAATTTTGAGAATAAGGAGCTTAATAACATAGTTCTGATTGATTACTTTGAGGGATGGCGTCAAGAACATAACCTAGCTTCTAAGATTGATATAGAAACTTGCCTTGCTATTGAAGATAGTATTGCTAGAGTTTCGATTCTGGGATTACTGAAAGGTAATATATCAGATGATATTAAACAAAAAATTATTTTCCCTGAAGGGATCACATTTGAAATGCAGCAAGATCTGCTTAATAATGATTTAGGTAATAAAATAGGTGAATTTAATCAGAACGTTATTACAAAACTTCAAAGATTAGCAAAAGCGGAAGATACGGTTTCAAAAATATTATCACCTTATCAGTATATTGAATCTAGAGTTAAAGAGATTTCTGGTAATCGTGTTTTTTTAGATCAACGAGTTACTGTTATTGTTTCAAAGAGAATGCTTGATAAATGCAAGCCTAAGATTAATAGAAAATTTGATGTATGTAAAAATCACCCAAAACCGATAACTAAATATTTCACAGTTTATGATTTAATTAGAAACATTAATCACAAAGAGTTTAATAAAGTTGAATATAGTGGTAAAGATATAGAGTATCGATTAAATAGCGATGTTGAAAATGTTTTAACTAAATTGCACGATGTGGCCGGTGATTATGAAAGATATATCAATAAATTTAGAAACAATGAAGATGTGAAATATTATATCAATGAAGGAATTAATAAACTTTTTGGCTCCACAGGAACAACAGTAGATGAATTTCTTGATAAATATATAGAACATATGGATGAGATAAGCTATACGGAAAGTGAAATTATAGCTGATTATTACCTTAATATAATCAGACAAATTTTCGAGGCTATCTCAATGACTCTCCCTATCAGCCCGATCAAAGGTTATTTAGCCACTATTACGGCCAATACCATCATACCACTTATTCAATCAGCGATTGTGAACACTAATGAGGAGAGTCACGCATTACAACAAGAGGCTTGGGTTAATTTTGCTGTTTCATCCGCTTTCCATGCAATTTTTAGTAATCGGGCAATCAGTAGAAAAATTGCTAAAGGCGCAAAGTTAATTGAGAATAGCGGTGGATACATTACTAATAAATTCAATATCAAAAAAATAAACATTAATTATAGAGGAAATTCTCAATTAGCCAGAGAGAGTGTCAAGAAAATTCCTGGCTCAAGCACTAATCCGTGGAAATTAGAAAATATCCGCAATAGGTATAAATGGTTTTTTGATCGAAAATATTGGTCAAGATTTAATACTGAGAAAAAGACAGAAGTTTTACAATCACATCTGATGAAAACGCAAGAGGCCAAAGAGTTGGCTGAAATTGTCGGCTGGGAAAAACTTAATAAGATGATAAAGGATTCACTCACATTAGATTATGAAGGAAATCTAGTCAATAAAATATCATTCAGGAAGCTTGAAGATGAAGTAGCAGCAAGAAGTTATACTTTAAGAAATGACAGAAGACGAATTAATGATATATCAATTTTCCTCGATGAGGAATTAACCTTTTCAGATCAGCTAAGAAAAATAATTAATGTTGAAGATATTTCAGGAAGCAGTCATTTAAATAAAGCAGCCAATTGGATTGTCAGTAAAAGCACATCAAACGCTAATGATGCACACCATGTTACAAGAGTACTGTCCAAATATATTAACAAAGATATCAGTGATTTTAATATATTGACACAACTGCACGATGAACTCTATCGCTTAAAACCGGGTGCTAATTTAAGATATTATCGTGGTTTCGGTGATCAAATATTTCCACATATGGAATCATCTAAAACGATTCTTCCTTATTATTTGACCAGAACCAAAAGCGTTAACGGCGTTGATCCTTTCCTCATCTATTCAACTTTAATTGAAATTCATCCATTTGGTGACGGAAATGGCAGAGTCGCCAGATCAGCTTATGCTCTGGCTTATATTAATAAGCATAGAAAATTCCAAGCATTAACAAACTCATCAGAAAAATTTTTGACCGAGAATGCTAATAGACCTAAAACATTTGTTAGATCGCCGACCGGGGATACTCGTCAGGATGCATTTTATCTACCAAGAGATAAAGGAGAAGTTGGTAAATTTAAAATATTGGATAACAGTGATTCAAGCTATGCGGTAGGGGTTGATGAATCTAATCCTAAATTCAATGTCTATACCGCCTGGAATAAAAATGGCACTCCTGCCACCAGTAAAACCGCCATCTTTTCCGCTCATGGCGGCCGTGAAAATTCAGCCAGACCAATTATATTTCCAAAGAGTAAAAACCTTATATTTTGGGCGCCAGATGAATACCGGTTAGATGATCCTCTTATTGAACGATTTGTTAATGAGTTTAATAAATTAAATCCTCACTCAGCAGTTGGCGGAAATTATGAGAAATTCTGGACCACATTCCCTAACAGATATAAAGATTATGATTTATTAAAATCGCTATTCACCGAAAAGAAATTTGAACAATTAAAGGATATTGGTAACATTATAGAAAAACATACAAATTTAAGGGCAGAAGATGCAGCAGGTATTAGCGCCTCAAAATTAAAAAATAGTTCAGTGCCAAAAGTCGCAGAATATCAATTTTCATGGTATGAAAAAGATAAAGAAAAAGAGTATGTTCTGGCATTAATCGAAAACAGAAAAACAGTAATAAGGGTAAATGATGGCACACCAGCAGTTGACTTAATAAGCATTAGCCCAAATGTTCCTATTGATAAAAAAGTCAGTATTAAAGATCTTATTGAATTCATTAAAGAGAAAAATTATGAAAATATTCATGTATTAGCGTGTAGAGAAATTTGGGATAACGGCAAACCCAGAAGTACAACTCGTTCTTATGCGGTCACTCGTGGCTATCGAAACGAACATGAAAAGTATTGGGAAAATAAAGAATTAACAACCCTGCCACAATCTAAGGCTGTGAGTTCAAGCAGAACTAAACGAGATACTTATGCTATTAACGTCAATGAATATCTTAGTGAACCGCGAGATATAAAATATCTTTTAACATCGATGTTATTTACTAATAGCAATAACACCATCAGTTATAGCGAATATGTGATTGGCATGGTAACACTAGATGATAAAGTCATTACTTTTGCTCACTCTTTAAAACAAGAAAATTATGATATTTTTTTACCCGGCAGAGAAGAAGATAGCCCTGAATTAATGCAAATACAAACAGTACTGGATAATCATGCTCTACCCAATTTCAATATATATAGTAATAACTTGCTTGATTTCAGTGAAATAACAGTAGGAAAACACCTACATTTTAAAAACGGAGAGAAATCAGATGGAAATGTCATTTTAGAAATTAATGATTCAGAAGGTTTCCGTTCATTGGCAATAAAGGTTATAAATCTAAACATGATGGGAATCTATCTGGCAAATATTATCAATAGCAATTCCCAAGATTTTAAAGCCGGAAAAGTAGAAAATGGGAAACTTGAAACAAGTATTCTAAATGTTAATAATTTATATCTAAAGCGTGAAAGTGAAAACAGTTATTACATCAAAGTAAAATTTAGTATTATAGACGTTAAATAATATACCATAATTTATATGTAAAACCCGGGGGCTATATTTAATAATATAGCCCTCTTTATTTCCAATGATAATTAATTTTTCAAATCCATACATTTTATTATTTTTCTGATTAATCAGATAATTATTGCACCAAAACGTTGATAATAAAAACAAGACAAATCTGAAAATAGATCTCAATTAAATACCCATTATTCAACTTTATGATTAAATACATACAATTAAACAACAAAGTAAAAACGGATAACATTATGCTGTAAACTAAAACTATTTCACTAAAGAAATACCTATGAAAGTTTGTTTGTCAATCGAAAATAGATGCATTATTTAAATATTTATATTCGTAGTATCAGATTATCTGAATAATCATTATCAGATAAATCTTAAAGGTAAAAAATTTAATTATTATAGAGGAATTATCAATGTTAAAATACTTCACCGCGGATAATAAGCTTAATAAAGGGCATATTTCTCCGCTCAAGAGAAAGGGATTACTGGTGGGTAGTGATAATGCGCCAATCGATATACCGGTGATAGCGCATCGTTATGATAGCAATAATCAGCTTGAGCAGGCCAGCTCTTTGAGAAATAGTGACTCTGGTCAGGAGATCCCTTTTCATGATGTTGTTACGGGATTTCGTGGTGATCAAGTAACCTCTTCAGAATCGGGTTCAGGAGCTATAGGAAAGCATTGGGGAAAAAATAAATTAGACCACAATATTACCGGTATTAATGTGGTTAATGGCGCATCGGGAACTGTGGGAATAAAAATTGCCTTGCGAGATATTCGGCCCGGGTATCCGGTCATTGTCACGTCAGGGGCGTTAAGCGGTTGTACTATGGTGTATGCCGTGAAGGATAATTATTTCTTTGCTTATCATACCGGCCAAAAACCGGGCGATGATGAATGGAGAACCGGCCAGGATGGTGTTGTCACTACCGCTCAGAGTCACAAAGCCCTTTTATCGGATAGCAGACCAATTGCAGTTAATAAACAAAATAACGATTTAGTGAATATTTTTGCAGAATATGATCAGAGTGTTATTACCTATATGGGAAAACAGGCAGTTGTGATTGATAATACCGCAGAAAATGTCAGCGTTTTTAACTATGATGAAATCAAACCCGGAAAATCCGCTATTAGAGCCGGCTATAGCTACGCGCTGTTAGCTAATGATAACGGCAAGGTGAGCGTCAAAGTATTGTCGGAGGACGCTATCGTTTCCCCTGGCAAGAACGGTAATAGTATTAAGGTTATCAATTCACTCAAAAAACGGTTGTTATAGCCTGTCCGAATGACACTCTCCGCCGTTTTATAGCGCCTAACCTGATATCCGAGATAGCTATCTCGATATTAATAAGTTGCAATAATCATTAATATAAGGCAGGAATTGATTATATAAATAATCTATAATGGCAACTTTCTTGAAAAGAAAGTGCCATTATGTCAATAAATTTCCGATTCTATTTCATTATTGCAATAGTCAGAATACAACATGGTCATTCTCATATACTAAAAACGTTATTAAATAACCAAGACAATATATACCTACAAAATAATCATTTTAATTTATTTTTCTGATAATCATTGGTATGATTATCTTTGTACTTTGCTATTAATTTATCGGTAAAATCATAAACAGAAAAATAACCTGAAAAATAAAATATAAATACTCACCAACAAATAACTCTATAGATTTGAAATATCATTTAACATTAAAGTTACATTTCGTTATTTATCTTTCCACTATAGAAAGCAATAAAAAATTGTCGATGAATAAAATTATTAGAATCTGCTATATCAATTAACAACCACCATTATTATTAATTGATAACCCATATAAAAATTCATTACCTATAATTACTTCGTTTTACGAAAAACAATTTAGACAATCGTAAAATAAACTATTTCATACAAACAATAACCTCTATAAATCAGGTTGTTGCGGTAGCTATACCCAATCGTTAGGTAAAAAGAGAAACAAAGTAATAGACGTTTTTCTTATATTTCAAATGTAAATAATAAAGGAAAAAAATCATGGCTCTAACTCCAGAACAAATTGCTGTTGACTATCCCATCCCTGCTTATCGGTTTGTTGTCTCGGTTGGTGACGAGCAAATCCCTTTTAACAACGTTTCCGGGCTAGATATTTCTCATGATGTCATCGAATATAAAGATGGCACCGGCAATTACTATAAAATGCCGGGTCAACGTCAATCGATTAATATTACTCTGCGTAAAGGCGTCTTCCCTGGCGACACGAAACTTTTTGACTGGATTAATGCTATTCAACTTAATCAAGTCGAGAAAAAAGATATTGCAATTAGCCTAACCAATGAAGTCGGCACCGAAATTCTAATGACCTGGAATGTGGCAAATGCTTTCCCAACGTCATTCACCTCCCCCTCTTTTGATGCCGCCAGCAATGATATTGCCGTTCAGGAGATAACACTGGTCGCAGATCGAGTCACCATTCAAACACCTTAATACATCCACAATAACGATCTATTCCAGTGTTTAATAATTTGGAGGCAATATGCCAATAACCCCAACTTATCCCGGCGTTTATATTGAAGAGGACGCCTCACCGTCCCTTTCTGTCCGTTCCGGTGCAACCGGAGTGCCTGTTTTCGCCGTCGCAGATGACAATTCATTAATATCCAATGATTCCTATATTCGTATTAGTAGCTGGCTGGAATATTTGACACTAAAAAATAAACCATTTGATCCCACCGATAAGCTCGATATCGCACTACGCGCCTATTTTGTTAACGGCGGTGGATATGGTTATCTTGTCAAAACCACAAATTTAGAAGGTCAGGTGCCAAAACTGGACGATGTGACATTACTGGTTGCTGCCGGAGAAGATATCAAAACTGCCGTCGGAACCCTTTGCCAATCAGGCAAAGGATTATTCGCCATTTTTGATGGTCCAACCGAAAAACTAGACCCCCAAGGTTCATCCAACAGTAATTATGATTCAAACCCTTTTGCCGCTGTTTATTATCCTTGGCTAACAGCTGATTGGGCTACCGATATCGACATCCCGCCAAGCGCAGCCATTGCCGGTGTCTATTGTTCGGTTGACCGTTCCCGTGGTGTTTGGAAAGCACCGGCGAATGTCGTGTTACAAGGTGGGATGAAACCGAAGTTTAAAGTCACCGATGATTTGCAAGGCACTTATAACACCGGCAAAGCTATCAATATAATCCGTGAATTTCCTAATACTGGAACCACCGTTTGGGGAGCACGCACCCTTGAGGATAGCGATAACTGGCGTTATATCCCGGTTCGTCGCCTGTTTAATAGCGCAGAACGGGACATTAAAAACGCCATGAGTTTCGCAGTCTTTGAGCCTAACAGCCAACCGACCTGGGAAGCGGTGCGTCGGGCCATTGATAACTACCTCCATTCCCTCTGGCAGCAAGGCGGATTGATGGGTAACAAAGCCGATCAGGCTTATTTTGTTCAAATCGGTAAAGGCGTCACCATGACCGATGACGATATTAAACAGGGCAGAATGATCGTCAAAATCGGTATGGCAGCAGTGCGTCCGGCTGAATTTATTATTCTGCAATTTACCCAAAACGTTGCCCAGTCTTAATACAAGGAAAACCTCATGGCTTCTGCAACCTATAACACTCCGGGCGTTTATATCGAAGAAGACGCTTCGTTATCACTGTCAATAAACACCAACCCGACCGCGATCCCGGTTTTTATTGGTAAGTTTTTCAAACAAGACGGAACTCTGCCTAGTGAGACAAGCTGTATTAAAATCACCAGTTGGTTAGATTTTATCTCTCAGTTTTCACCCTCACCTGCTGTGTCAATACAGGCAGAAAAAGCAGCAAATATCGCAGATAACGAAGGGGACGCTAAAGATTCCTATACCTATACTGCAACCGTCACGGCAACTTCTTACGGTGCTTTTGCAGTACAGCACTATTTCAATAATGGTGGTGGCATATGCTATGTATTGCCGCTGATAGCGACCGATCAATCCACAGCAACAGCAGAACTAGCCACGTTGCCGGATCTGATCGAACAACAACAGGAGATTACCTTACTGGTTTGCCCTGAAAAGAATGAAACGTTAGCACATTACACAAAACAAGATGTCTACAATGCAGTGAATTCCCTGTTGCAAGATAAAGTGGATTACTTCCTCATCGCTGATAGTACAGATGGAACAGATAAACCTGCTACTCAAGCGGATAAAACCGCCGTTTATTACCCTGATTTAGCGACTTCTTTTACTTATAACCAACCAGCCGATATTGATATTAAGATAAGCGGTTATGACAATGTTGTTACCTTGGCCGACCTAAAAACGGCTGATCTAGCGGAATATACTAAAGCTAAACAAGCCGTCGACGATGCATGGAAAACGGCTAGTGTACCGACAACCCCCATTACCTTACCCCCAAGTGCCGCAGTCGCGGGTGCCTATGCGGCAACCGATGCCAGCCGCGGTGTCTGGAAAGCGCCAGCTAACGTGGCATTGAGTAATGCTAAACCATCTGTAGCAATCTCAGATGATGATCAAAGTGATATGAATAAAGCGGGCATTAATGCCATCCGTGAATTTACCGGCAAAGGTACGCTGATTTGGGGCGCTCGTACTCTGCAAGATGATGACAATTGGCGCTATATTCCGGTTCGACGTCTCTTTAACAGCGCAGAGCGGGATATCAAGCAAGCCATGCGCACCGCCGTTTTTGAACCCAATAGCCAGCCTACCTGGGAACGGGTGAAATCTGCTATTGACAACTATCTCTATTCCTTATGGCAACAAGGAGCATTAGCGGGAAATAAACCGCAGGAAGCCTATTTTGTCCAGATTGGTAAAGGGATCACCATGTCTGACGACGATATCAAACAAGGGAAAATGATTGTCAAAGTGGGCATGGCCGCGGTACGTCCGGCTGAATTTATTATCCTTCAGTTTTCACAACATGTAGCACAGTAATCGTACTGAGACGCGGTTCAGCGCCGCGTCTATTCAGTCGCTAAGGAGACGATAATGGAGATAACACAGCCAAGTGTCACCGTCACAGAAAATCTGATATCCCAAAAACCGGATAATGAATTTATCGGCGTACCAGTCTTTATTGGTTATACCCAATCTGCTGAAAATAGCCATATCAGTGATCAAACCACCATCAAACTAAATAGCCTGGCCGATTTTACCCTGTCGTTTAAAAAAACAGGATTAATGTACTATTCCGTGCGCCACTTCTTTGAGAACGGTGGTCAACAAGCCTACGTACTGTCTCTAAGTTCGGCTCAACCGCCAACAGATTTTCAAACATTGATAAACACACTAAAGCAAGATTGGCTTCAACAAGCCATTGCCGCAGAGAACGAAATCACGCTGATCGTTGTGCCTGATATTGTTAGCTTTAATCAGGAAAATTCTCCCGATGTCAAAATAGACCTTTGGTTATCGTTCTGGCAATCCGTACTCGATCTTTGCAAGAATCGGCGCGGCATTATGGGATTACTGGATGCGCCGCATGATCCTAAACTGGCCGCTCAATGTTTAACGCAATTCTCCTCAAGTGATCGACAGTGGAGTGCCGTCTATTGGCCGAATCTAAACAGTGCCTATCAAGATAAAGAACAAAACTTTATCGTGCTTTCACCGACCGCCGCAGTGGCGGCCGTCATCCAGCGTAACGATAACCAACAAGGCGTATGGACCGCTCCGGCCAACATTGCCTTAGCCAAAGTGATTAGCCCGGTACATTCTTATATTGAAGCCGATGCACTCTTTAACCCGGATGGCGCCTCGCTGAATCTGGTGCGCAGCTTTCCCGGCAAAGGCATTAGGATCTGGGGATGCCGAACGTTGGAAAATACCCACGATTCCCCCTGGCGTTATATTCAGACCCGCCGTCTGGTTTCCTATATCGAAGCCCACATGACCCAACTGGGCCGCGCCTTTGTCTTTGAACCCAATAACGCCATCACTTGGATGAAATTCAAAGGCCAGGCCCATAACTGGCTACGTCAGTTATGGTTAAAAGGCGGATTACGGGGCACCCAGGAAGATCAAGCATTTGAGGTATTGCTAGGTATTGACGAGTCAATGAGTGAAGCAGATCTACAAGCTGGGAAAATGATCGTCAAGATCAAATTAGCAGTGTTAATTCCAGCCGAATTTATTGAACTGAGCCTGACATTTGATACCCGTACCGGCACCACTCGTTAAGTTAAACAGAAACAAAAGTTAAACAGAGGCAAAATATGAATAACCTCTACACCCCGGCAGTGTCACACCGTTTTATCGCCAGTTTTCTTTTTAACAACATTCCCAGCCCACTGGATATCGCCTTTCAACGCATATCGGGCCTGAGCCGCGAGCTGCAAGCCACCCAACATAGTCAAGGCGGGGAAAACGCCAGAAATACCTGGCTGGCAGAGAAAATCCAGCATGGCAGTTTGGTTCTGGAGCGTGGCGTAATGATAGTCACCCCGCTCACGCTGGTGTTTGATCGCGTCCTGCGGGGCGAAAAAGCGGTCTATGCCGATGTCGTAATTATGCTACTGAACGAAAATTCATTGCCCGTGGCAAGTTGGACTGTCAGTAATGCACTGCCGGTGCGCTGGTCCACTGGGGATTTTGACGCCAATAGCAATGCCATTCTGGTTAACTCACTGGAATTACGTTATCAGGATATGCGCTGGTTAGGAGTGAAAGTATGACCGTTGAAATTAAGGAACTGATTATTCAGGCCAAAGTCACCGATCCCGCAAGCGATCAATCCTCCCGATTCCCACAGACATTAGCTCAGGAAGCGCTGGATAACGCTCGCTTAATTGAGAGGATAAAACGTGAAGTACTAGACGCATTGCGTGAAGCGGGAGGCAATCAATTATGAGCTTAATTGAACGCAGTTTGACCAGACTCACGCTCACCGCCTTTAAAGACCGGGAAGGTAAAATCTCAGTGGGCAGTTTGCAAGCAATGTATAACCCTGATGCTATCCAACTGGATTATCAAACCCACTATCAACAGGATGAAAGCATTAACCGCGCCAGCCAAAGCAGTCGTTATATGTTATCGCAACCCACCGGCCTGTCATTAACGTTGTTGTTTGATGCCACAATGCCCGGCAACAGCACCCCGGTAGAAACCCAACTAGCAACCCTGAAAACTCTGTGTGCGGTGGATGCCAGCACCAACGTACCCCACTTCCTCAAGATCAAATGGGGCAAAATGCGCTGGGAAAACAAAGGCTATTTTGCCTGCCGCTCCAGCGGCCTCGCCATTAATTACACCCTGTTTGATCGGGATGCCACTCCACTGCGCGCCACAGCCACGTTATCTTTAGTTGCGGATGAGAGCTTTGTTATTCAGGCCACCGAACAGCAATTAAAATCGCCGCCAGCCACCGCAGTCAGCGTCACCGATATGCTCTCGCTGCCGTTGATCGCCCTCGGCGCCGGGGCCTCTCTGGCGGGCGGTATTGATTACCTCTCTCTGGCCTGGCAAAACGGTCTGGATAATCTTGATGATTTCACCCCAGGGCAAACGCTGCAAGCACAGGGGGACGAATGAAAATACCGGCGATAGACATTAAGATAGCGGGAAAAACACTTAGCCAGTTTTCTGTGATGAGTCTAACCGTCAATCATCAAATCAACGGTATCCCCTCAGCCAATATCACTCTTAGCGTAACCGGTGACGCCAACGCGATTTTTGCCGCCCAAGCGCAAGCTGAACTTACAAGCTGTCAGCCCAATCAAGCACTGATCGTACAACTGCAAAAAACCGTGTTGTTCAAGGGGATCATTGTTCGACAGGCACTTAAGCTTAAGGGCCAAGACAGCCTGATTACCCTAACGGCGAAGCATCCACTGCAAAAACTCACTAACGGTTTCCATTCGCAGCTATTCAGCCAACAGAGTGATGAGGCCATTATCAGAAAACTATTTAGTCAGGCAAATATACCGGTGACGATAAAGCAAGCGCCTCAGCTTAAAACCGTTCATGAACAAATGGTGCAATTCCGTTGCAATGACTGGACCTTCTTAAAAAACCGATTCGTTGCCACTAATACCTGGCTGCTTCCCGGCAACGATTCAGCTACGCTGGTGACACCTAAGTCACTGAACCAGTCAGCTATCCATACTCTCCACCAGCGTGCCAACGATCAGGACATTGTACTGTTTGAAGCAGATCTGCAATGGGATAACCAACGCAGCCCTAAAACCGTCAGCATACAATCCTGGGACATTACCCAGCAAAAACTATTTCAGGCAGCCCAATCAAAAAGCAGCGGGCTTGGCAGTGGTCAACTTGCCACGGACAACGTAGCCGCGCTGACCGAGCAAGACTGGCAATGGATTTTCAGCTACCCACTGGATAACGAACAAGCCAAACAGCTTGCGCAAGGCATTATGGATAACCGGCGAAGTGATAATGTCTCCGGCAGCGTTGAAGTTGAAGGCAGTGACCGTTATCAACCGGGGGATCGCCTTGCACTGAAAGGATTTGGTCAAGGGATGGATGGTCAGGCGATTATCACCGGCGTGAGCCAGATAATCACCCAGCGGCAAGGCTGGCGTACCCGGTTAACGCTGGGTTTATTGCCGGAAACAGAACACGTTATACCGCAGGTGAAAGAGTTACACGTCGGTATCGTGGAAAAATACCAGCAAGACGACCAATCATTGGGCCGTATTCCCGTCAAAATACCCGCCTTTAATTTAACTCACGGCATACTTTTTGCCCGGCTGGGAAAACCTTACGCCAGTCATGAAAGCGGATTCTGCTTCTACCCGGAACCGGGGGATGAGGTGATTATCGGTTTCTTTGAATGTGATCCCCGTTTTCCGGTGATATTAGGCTCCATGCATAACCCGAAAAATAAATCACCGGTAGAACCCAGTGAAAAAAACTCAAGAAAAACTTTGATTATTAAGCAAGGGGATCATCAACAAGCATTAGAATTCAATGATCAAGATAAAATTATCGCCCTTCATAGCGGAGAACATTCATTATCACTGCAACAGGATAAAGATATTACGCTAAATTCGGCAAAGAATATTATCACCAAAGGTCAGGAAATTAATATACAGGCTGAGAAATCCTTGTCAGCCACTGGAAAATCCGGCGTCGATATTAAAGGTGCGAAAATTAACTTAACACAATAATAAGGCAATGAGATGACAGACAAAATATTAGCCGATATTTATGGTCAAGGTTGGGCCTTTCCGCCACAGTTTTTTATCCAAGAGAATATACAGTCAGAAATACCCACCGGTGTCAAAATGGCGGCAGGAGCGGAAAATGTTCGCCAAAGCATGAAAATTCTTTTTCTCACCGAGCCCGGCGAACGGATTATGCGTGAAGATTATGGTTGCGGCCTAAATGATTATCTGTTTGCCAATATCAATGATGAATTGATGGCGGAAATTCAAACCCGGATTGAAGAGCGTGTACTGCGCTATGAACCGCGGGCGGAAATCACGGTGATTCAGGTCAATCAGAGAACGGACTTGCTAAATACCTTACATGTTCAGGTTACTTATGCACTAAGAGGCAGCGATATCAACCAACAGCTTGAAGGCGTCCTTGAAGTGAGTGAAGGCCGGATACAGGTGAGCCAATGAGCAAACAACTGATAGTGGATGGCGACAACCTGCTATTCGAACCGTTATTCGGCAACCGGCAGGTGACAATCTTGGGGCCGGCAACTATTCGGGGCAGCGGGCATGCACAAATCCAAAATAAAAAAATTGCCATTGTGGGAGATGAAAAAAAGGTACAGCTTCAGGCGCAGTATATTGCTCCCGGTTATCCAATACCCGGTATGGGTATAGTCACCATTGCCCAGTTAGATGCCAGCCAACAAGCAAATTTTTGCCGCAGCCCTGCATCGGTGATTATCGTCGGGCAGCAATTTACCGCCCGTTTCACCCCGACACAACCGGCAAATAACCCATTGAGTGGCCCGGATGTAACAACACCCAGTATGGGAAAAGGCCGTTTTATCGCCAGTCAATATATCGTCACGGCCGGATAAATAACGCCTTCAACTTTATTTCTAAATAACAACCATCTCCTGAAAACATCTCAGGGATATAATTCAATAACAGGTGGTATAAATATGGGACAAGCCGAGTTAGATAATAAGCTCTCTGCTATCGTGCCAGATAATGCATTTAAACTTGATGAAAGAAGTGCGCTGGATATTTTAAACTGGCTCAAAGAATACGCCGCAATTATTCCTTTCGATCAAGAGAGAAAAAAGTCCTGGGACAGTTTCTACTTTACACAGGAAAATAACCCTCAGCAATTAGCGGATCTTTACCAGAATGTTAATCAAGCGAATGGTCTTTTACCGGCACATCAAGCTTTTGTATTGGCTTTTTTAAAACTGTTAGAAACACCCAAGGTATTATTTAATACCTTCCCGGCCCGACATCGTGATCTTTATTATCGGCAATTATTGGGCCTGAAACCCAGAAGCGCCCAAGCGGATCGCGTTGCCATCGGCATTAGCCTGAATGCAGATAACCCTGAATCTCTGGTAGCGCAAAGAACCCTTTTTGACGCCGGACAAGACAGCGCCGGTAATTCATTACAATATGCGTCAGACACGGATTTACTGGTGAATCAGGGAGCATTAACCGACTTGCGTTGGTATCGAAAAAATAACGATGGTTGGCAATCGGCGATACCTCTGGATCTCTCAAATAACATTAAATTACCCGAGAACGGTATCCAACTCTTTAGCCCAACAGCCAATGACGTGCCGGTTCTTTCCGGTTATCTGATTACCTCTTCTTTGTTTGCCATGACCACAGGAGAACGTCATATCACATTAACGCTGGAAAACGATTGGGAAGGTCAAGCGGAACACCTCACCGCTAAAATCAGCGCCAAAGATCATTGGTTATCGTTGTCGGTAAATCTTATCGACACAAAGAACATTGAACTGGGATTATCATCCACTGATGATCCTATCAGCCCACCAGATAACCTTGACGGAATGACATTCGACGTACCGGTATTGAAATTAGGCACCACTCAGCAGCCTACGTTACCCAAAATTAGCGGTATTGAAATCAGCATTAACGGCAACCGTAGTGTGCGCTATGCCTCTGATGGCGGAATTGAACAAACCGATAAAACCAGCTTTCCCTTTGGTCAATTGCCCTCGTTGGGTTCTGGCTTTAATCTGGTTGCCCCTGAATGGTATGGTTCTGAAAACGCGACGCTTACTCTGACCCCTCAATGGGTTGGCTTGCCTACAGAGAATTTTCCAAATTGGTATGAAAAATATGATCCTAAACCTGCCGATAATAGCGCGTTTAAAGTACAGGGCTATTTAATCACGTCTCAGGAAAGACAGACCATTGATGGCCTCCAGTCATTATTTGGCGGAACCGACGCACCACAAGGACAAAGCCTAAGTTTTACCTTACCGGCAATGGACTACCCTGTTGCAGACAGCCCCTCCGCCAATGATTGGCCGGCATCAGTACGCATAGAATTGGCCGAACAGGATTTTCTGCACACGCAATACTGGCGAGATCCTAACGATAAAAATTTACCCTACACCCCGCAAATTAGTGCATTACAGGTTACATTCAACGCGATAGTGAAAACGGAGCAATACACCGTTTATCCACTCACCCCTTTTGGCTGGGGCAACGCGAACACCGAGACGCCTTCATTCACCAATGACGCACTCTATTTAGGCTTCACCAATGTGTCACCGGGACAAACCTTATCCCTATACTGGCAGTTAGTCGGTGTTCAAGAACTTACGCTATTCTGGTCTTATCTGAATCAACAAAACACCTGGCAACCATTAAACCAACTGGTTCACGATCAAACTCACAACCTGTTTGACCGGGGGATATGGAGTACGCTGTTGCCACAGGACGCATCAAATCAGGCAGCCTTGATGCCGATAGGACGATATTGGCTGAAAGCGGAGATAACTCAGCAGACCGCTCTTAAGAATTACCCCAAAATGCAAGGCATACTGTATAACGCGACAACCGCCACCTTAATCAACCCAGAAACTATTGAGTCGGATCACTTTACCAACGGATTAGCCGCCGACAGTATTAAACAGCTAGTCAATACATCCCCTGCCATTAGCGGCGCCACTCAACCTTGGGCCTCCTGGAATGGTCGCCCGAAAGAGACCGAATCCGCTTTCCTCGCCCGGATTCCCACCCGGCTGTCCCATCGTAACCGGGCATTAAACTGGGGGAATATTGTCATCTTATTGAAAGAACACTTTGTCAGCTTATTTGATATCAAATATCCCTCCGGCAATAAATTAACCCAAATTCCGGCCCCAGAAACGCAACAATTAATTGTCATCCCGGACAGCCGTTACAAAGATAATGATGATGCATTGCGCCCAACATTGAACCCTGCCCGACTGGCAGAGATGGTCGAATGGTTAAAGCAACTCAGCAGCCCCTGGACAAACATTAAGATCGATAATCCAACCTACATTAATGTCCTGATCAGTTACGAACTTGTGTTTGTCTCAGGCATCAACCCTGACTACGGCCACTATCAGTTAAAACAAGCTCTGATTCGGAAATATATGCCGTGGGCAGAAGATCCTACTATCAGCGTGACAACCGGTAATCGTATTGATTACTACCAGTTATTAGCCACCATTCAGCAATCACCTTTAGTTGAACGAGTCACCAACTTAACCTTGAAAAAATTGCTCCAAACCACAGAAGCAGTGAGTGGCAGTGTAGAAGCTGATGATAATGAAGTGCTGATTTTAGTCTGGTCTAATGACACGTTTTCAAGCCAAGGAGCTAATAAATGAGTAATCAAGATGCCCTGTTTCCCACCGTTAAAGACGATATTGCCTTTGATACCTTACTTACCCAAGCCAAGGCAGTTATTGAACAACAATCTGGTCAACTCTGGAGCGACACGGGTGAAAGTGATCCCGGCATGACGTTACTGGAAGCCTGTTGTTATGGTGCGTCCGATCTGGCCTATCGCCTTTCGCTGCCACTCACCGATCTCCTTACCCCTGAACAGACAGCGGGCGACGGTATTTTTCCACAAGAATTTGGCCCGCAACAAATGCTGACCTGCGGCCCCATTACCGTGGAGGATTATCGCCGGGCCTTACTGGATTTACATAGCAGCGATAACATTAATGACAACAGTGAAGGTTATTTTTTCTTTAACAATGTACAGCTTATTCGTGAACCTGAAAGTCAACGCTATCAATACTGGTATAACAAAGAGAAACGTGAGTATAGCTTTAAAAATTCCGGCTCAGATAGCCAATTAACATTAAAAGGAAATTATTGGCTTTATTTACTGCCCAGTCGGGAAACTGAAACGGATAAAACTCAAGCTCAAACAAGATTAAAGAACTTCCTGAAAAATAACCGTAATTTGGGAGAATCAGTCAGTAAAATTATCTGGCTAAACCCAACTGATTTATCTTTGCAAATTGCGATTGAACTTGATGATGACGTCAAAGATATTGCGGATATCTTTGCCCAAGTTTATATGACAGCAGAACAAATGGTTATTGCAACGCCATTACGCTATACCACCCACTCTATGATGGAACAGGGTTACAATAATGAAGAGATATTTTCAGGACCTTATTTACATCACGGCTGGATACCCCAATTACCTCAAACCAAAGATTACACCGACTCTACAGAATTAAATCTCAGCCATTTAGTTAACCGATTACTCGATATCAAAGGGATACAACGCATTACCGATCTATCATTAGGTGAGCACGATGGAAATATTTCTCCATTGCCGTCAGACGAGTGGTCCTGGACTATTTCCCAAGGGTACTATCCCAGATTATGGGGTAATGACCCCTTAACAATAATTACCTCACCAAACAGCCCGCTCAAAATTACCGCCAAAGGTGGGGTTAAAGTTACTGTTTCCAAACAAGATATAGAGAATAAAATCATTACAGAGCCGCTGATCAATACCCAGCCAGAACTATTAAACTGGGGCAAACATCGTAAAGTCCTGAATTACTACCCGGTGAGCAATAAATTACCCGCCTGCTATGGATTGCAGACCTGCCCTAATATACCATCACAGCAACTAAAATTGCATCAATTTATCCTGCCTTTTGAGCAGATGCTGGCTAATAGCTGCGACGAACTCAATCTCTTGCCAAAATTATTAGCCTTTAAACAACGGGGAAATAGTGTATATGGTGCTCAATGGCCTTTTAAACCTAATACCGTCAGTGATCAAGTCTATCAAGACATAAAATCTACTTTGATGGAAAAATTAAATAATGATTCCCAAATCTATAATAATGATGGTATTCATCAACAAAACTACATAAAAGAGCTAGCGATTCTTGATTATCTGTTGGGCTATTTTGGTACCCATCGAGCAGCCAGACCACTTACACCAGATTCACTACTGGGCTTAAAGGATTTTCTATCAACTCAACAAGGCTATTTGGCTCAACAACCTGAGTTGACCTATCACCGTAATAATATTCGTATTGATAAAGTGTCAGCACTGCAAAAACGGATTGCTGCCCGGCTAGGCTTAGGTGGAGAATGCTTCAGAGAAACACCCGATCTAGCTAATCTTCCTTTTTATCTGATTGAACATCGTCAGCTATTACCAGAAAAACCCGATCCAGCATTCAACAGTGAACAGACGCCTAGTAAAGTAGAAATTAAAGATGCTCCCGATACTAAAAGTCATCTGCTAATGATTACAAAGCAAGGTACAGAGGGTCAATTATTACAAGGTCAGCTGATCAACCTGATTATTATTGAAGGTGACAGAGAATTCACATTGCGGGGCCAAGTCATCACGGATGTGGATGTAGCAGGAGAAACATTTTCCCTTAACACCCGTAATAGTACAGCTCTGGAGTACAATCTAAAAAGAGTAAAACAGGCATTTAATGACGGTAAGCTGCGTTGGCAAAATAGCCCAGTATGGATGGAAGATATGGATTATCAATTAGTTTATGCCGATAAAACACCTCAACATAATGCAGAAGATGAACGCTGGATCACTTTCAGCCCCCAAAGTTCCTTCCCTGCAATGATCAAAATAAATGATGAAATCACGTTGAAATATGTGATTACACCCGATGATGGCCCTATACAGACATCCGATTATGAACTCAAAGCACACGTAATTGAGTTTGATCGTATTCAAGGGACAATATTACTTAAACAAATCCCAGACCCACAAAATCCACATAATATTTTTCCTCCAAAGGAAGAGGCATGGCGTTATCGTTGGTATTTCTCCAGTGACGAATATGCCAAAACCGATCGTTTCTCATTCGTGGTGAGCGTAGTAATTAATTACCAATTCATTGAAAATAACGACGTCGAACCTTACAAATTGGAATCGTGGATTAAGAGTGAGATTTTAGCTGAATTCCCAGCCCATCTTGCGATGATTATTCACTGGCTACCGCAGGAACATTTTAGGAATTTTGCCAGTACCTATAAACGTTGGCAAAAGAATGACGCGCCTTTAGGGGATGAATCATACCATATTTTAGAAATGTTAACCCTAGGACGCCTACCCTCAGGATTAACCGGCACAGGACATATGCGAATTGCTACCCCAGAGCAACGAGATGCTGTAATTGGTAAATCTGGAACTGAGTGGAATACTGAGGTAATCATTAGTAATCAGCTATTATATGTACCTCCCTATATGGTGGAAGAAAAACCTAAATAATCACGGTTATTAATTAATGAATAATGGTGAAAGACATTTATTGAGAACTCTTAAATTAGATCTAGAATGGTGAAATAATAGATTAATTTACCCAATAAAAAAGAGGAGGATTAATATGATCCCACAGTAATAAACATTTATTTTACTATTAAATAAAACATCCTTTCTTATAACAACCCCACTATGTGGTAATATTCACTAAATATTTAAAACAAAATAATTTGATACTATCCAAGGTGATAAAAATGGAAAAGAAAGACAATCTGTCCAATTCAGAAAATATCAATATTGAATCAATAGGCCCTTCAACAGATGATTTAAAAAATCGCTTTAAGGCGGAAAGTATTCCATTACAGACCGATTATTCCGACTTGATTGATATTGCTGATATTGGCCGCAAAGCAACCGGGCAAGCATTCGGCCAAACCCCTAGCCAAGACCCTACTCTGGAGCTAGATAGTAACGATTTACTAATAGTAAAAATTGACCCCGACGGTGGCCTAAAGCGAAGCATAAAAGGGTTAGGGATTAAACTTACTGATAGCGATCAGACAAAAACTGGGTTATCCCTAACAAGCAGTGGATTAAAAGTAGATTCTGGTTTGGGGATTATATTAACAGAAGGTCACGGTGTCAGTATTCAGCTTACTGATAGCAACGATCAAACAAATACCGGGCTGTTTCTAACAACTGATGGATTAAGAGTAGATCCTGGCAAAGGGATTAAATTAGAAACAGGTCACGGTGTTAGTGTAGGAGAAGGAAATGGTATTCAAGTCAATCCAGATGATATAGCTGTAAAACCCAAAACTAATGGCGGTATTTCTGTTGATACAGATGGAGTTTCGGTAAAACTCAAACCTAATAGTGGTATTAACGTTGATACCGATGGCATTTCAATAAGATCTTCTAATGGCATTATTACTAATGCCGATGGAGTTTCCGTAAAACCCAAACCTAATAGCGGTATTTCCGCTAATGCAGATGGTGTAAGTGTTCTATGCTGGGAAGGTGGCGGTATTCGAGTGACTGACAGTACGGGTATTTATTTAAAACTAGAGGGAGGTGATACAAGTGGTTCGAGCGGCACAAGTGGTTTGAGCTTAAGTACAAATGGCGTAAAAGTCAAAGCAGGTAATGGAATTAATGTTGATACCAGTGGAGTAAGCATTAAACTTGCGAATAGTGACCAAACATTAACTGGGCTGTCCCTGACAAGTAGTGGATTACAAGTAGATGATGGCCTGGGAATTGTATTAACAAAAGATCATGGTATTAGTGTTGGAGCTGGTAATGGCATTCAAGTAAATACAAATAATGTTGCTGTTAAAGCCAAAACTAATGGTGGTATTAAGGTAGACCAAGATGGTGTAAGCGTTGATATACAATCAATTGCATCAGCACTCGCTAACCTAATTATCCCATCAGGAACAATTGTGCCATTTTATAGTAATGGTAGTTTACCTAATGGTTGGGTATGGTGTGATGGAAGTAACGGAACGCCTGACTTAAATACTAACCGTAATGGTCACGATTCAGGGGACAATATTAATTTAATTTCAGGTTGGGGGGACATACATACTGATTTTTGGCAATTAGGCTCAGGAAAACATATAGCAGCAAATATATATTACATGAGATACATTATGAAAAAATAAATTAAGTAATCATAGTGATATATCCTATATAAAACCCACTGCACATTTATTACGTCAATTCACGACAGAGGAAATATTAATATGCCCTTGGAGCCAAATCTGTTAAACCGGATAATCATTACTATTGATGCTAATAATTCACAGGTAGCTAAAAAAGTATTGCATGGCTCCCTGCTTAATCAAGCCAATATAAGTAACTTATTTAATACATTCTTTACTCAATATCCGATTAATCGGGATATCCATTTAGAAACATTAACCTTGGATCTTGGAGAAATAAACTTTCATAGTTTTAATTCACTATTCCCGGCACGGCTTAATACTGCTCTGAATAAAGCATTAAGCCAATATCAAATTAATAATCAGGAGAAAAAAATATCCCTAAAACAATCAAAGTCACAGAAAACAAACAACAATCCATCTTTATTACATGATAATAATTTAATGAATATTGAGAATTTCATTCATTATTTAAATCAGAAAAATAAAGCATTAAACTCAGTGGAGGTAATAGATAATCATCATAATATTGACATCAATATTCAGCAACTAATTAATCAATTAATTGGAATAGAAGATAAATGGGTTCTGTTATTAGCAAAAAGCTGTTTATCTGAACCAAGTCTGCAACGGTTATTAGCGCTTAAGCAGCCCGCTTTATTCATCGCTATTAACCACAAACTATCCGAAAGGATAAACAGATCACAATATTTGGGGGAATCTGTCTCCCCCGGACAATTGATACTCAATGCATTGCAATATATACAACTAAATAATACACAGGAAATACCTAAACTGGATGCGAAAGTAATATCATATATCACCACTGAATTGGAAAGCGGCGCACTTAATCCAGCATCTGTTATTACATTATTTCGCCAGATTATCATTCACAATATTCCATTAAATAGTTGGTTAAGGCAGATTTGGCAAACCACGGCGGTTGCAAAATTTAGCGCAAAATATCTATCTGTTGAAGAGTATCAATACTTGGAGGAATATATTACTTCAAACCACACGGATAAAAACCACATTGATATAGAATTAACTATTGCTCATACCAATATCCATAATTCCCAAGAAGATCAATATTGGTCTGAACATTTTATTCCAAATCATACGAATAAAAATAAACCCAATAAACAATCAATCATTAATAAGATTAACAATCTCAATGTTCAAGAAGAACAACATTTACCTGAAAATCTTATTGTAAACCACACAAATAACAATAAATCTGGCAAAAAATTATCCGTAACTGATGTTGATATTCATAGTTATCAATATCCGGCAAATAAAAAGGTAACATCTGAAAATCAGAAAAAATTTTCAGTATCGAATAATTCATCTATTACAAATAATAGGCATAACCAATTCCGAACCACCAGAAAAGCACATTCTGAATCGGCTTTATTATCCGAACAAACTCTTCCCTATCAGGTAAATAATGCCGGAATATTGATTTTATGGCCGATGCTATCCACGTTATTTAATCAATTAAACCTACTTGAGGGTCAAAGATTTATTCATCGTCAAGCTCAATTCAGCGCGATTAATTTCTTTAATTATTTGATTTGGGGAAATGAAGAGATACAAGTAGAACCAAATATATTGAATAATATTCTGTGTGGATTAATGGTTAACGAGTCTATTGAATTAGCGCCTGTTGAACCAGAGAAACAGTTGATAATAGATCAATGGTTAGACGCTATTATTAGCCAACTTCCCGGCTGGAAAAAATTAACCCGTAATGACGCTCGGCAACTGTTTTTACAACGACCGGGGGAATTGCTGATCAATGATCAAGAAATTAATATCACGGTAGAGCATCAGCCATTTGATGTGCTATTAACCGACTGGCCGTGGCCATTAAATATCGCCAAACTTCCCTGGCTGGCTCGCCTTTTACTGATCGACTGGCAAAACATTTAGAAGGTTTATATGGACTACCTACTGACAAATAACCCCTATAGGGGGACTGAATTACGCTGGATTTATCCCCAACTGGAACGTATCGATCTGCTATTACAGCAATACTATTATCAAAAGAGCGACCTGTACGATTCATTACCAGAAAGTTTTTTATTAACCGAAGATGAAGTCGAACAATGTTTAACATCACCGCAGGGTATTCCTCATTGGCTAACTCAAGTAAATAATCCTATTCACTATCCAGAAATCGAGGAAAACCCTGCCATTGATGCATTATCATTATTAATTGAACGTTTTGAACTGACCGAATTTGAGCGTGATGTTTTACTATTAGGTTTATTACCCCATTTTGACAGCCGTTATCATGCATTATTTGCTGCGCTGAATGGTAATAGTAAAAAACAATGGCCCAGTTTCTCATTAGCGATTGAATTATTTAGCCAACGCCAAAGTGATCGACAATTACTGCAAAACAGCTTTTTACCGCAAACACCGTTAATTCATAACCAACTCTTACGGCTTAATAATCACGAAGAAGCTATTTGGTTACAAACACAATTCTCAACTCACAGCGCGGTATGGCATTTTTTATCGGGACAACGAACGCTTTTACCACCAGTGATAACCTGTGCTAACTGGTGTATTCCTACCTCACATAATTGGTATCCACAAACTCTTTATCATTCACTGGAAAAGATATTATTAAATGAAACCGATAAAATACGTCCACTGGTCATACTCAGAGGAAAAGAAGGCAACGCCAGAGAATTAGCGGTCAGTAATATTATGGCATCTCATGGCATTAATACCTTAACCGTTGATTTAGCCCACCTGTCGAATGAAGAAAACAGAGTCAGAATATCCAGCTTATTAACGGACGTAATACGCGAAACCCGGTTACATGATGCCTGTTTATTGATCCGCAATTTCTCTTTGTTTACAGCGGAGAAGAAAATACTACACCATGAATTATCTATTTTACTAAATCAGCCAAAATTACGCGTGGTTTGCTTGGTAGAATCGGGAGATGCATTAGTCTGGCTTAAGCATCTGCCAATCGTGCAGATTGACATGCCAGTAATGACTTTAGCAGAAAGAAAATCAATGCTAATAGCAAGTTTACCGGAGAATGTCGCTCAGGAAATCAATATTACTCAGCTCTGTCAGCGTTTTTCATTTACCGCGGAAACATTACCGTTCATTCTTGAAGAAGCACATCAATATCAAAAAATTCGGCAACCAGAAGGACAATTAAAAGAAACAGATTTACGTAAGGCATTAAGTTTCCGTGCTCAACAAAATTTCGGTAAATTAGCCCAACGAATAAACCCAAAACGCAATTTTAATGATTTAGTGGTTTCAGATGCGTTAGCGCAACAGTTAAAAGAAATTATTGCCGCCATTCATTACCGTGACCAAATTCTAAGCGCTGGCTTTCAGGAAAAAATCAGTTACGGTACCGGTATTAGTGCATTATTTTACGGAGAATCGGGTACCGGCAAAACAATGGCTGCCGAGGTCATTGCCGGTTATCTTGGGGTTGATCTGATTAAGGTTGATCTCTCTACCGTGGTAAATAAATATATCGGTGAAACGGAAAAAAACATCTCCCGTATTTTCGACCTAGCGGAAGCAGATTCCGGGGTGCTATTTTTCGATGAAGCAGATGCCCTATTTGGCAAACGCAGCGAGACCAAAGATGCCCAAGACAGACACGCCAATATCGAAGTATCTTATTTATTACAGCGGCTAGAGAATTATCCGGGATTAGTGATTTTAGCCACCAATAACCGCAGCCATTTGGACAGCGCGTTTAATCGCCGTTTTACCTTTATTACCCGCTTTACTTATCCCGATGAAGCATTACGTAAGAAAATGTGGCAAAAAATTTGGCCTGAACAACTGACATTATCCGACGAAATTGATTTCGAACATCTGGCTAAACGGTCTGATTTAACCGGAGCGAACATCAGAAATATCGCCTTATTATCATCCATATTAGCCGCAGATGATAATATTGGACAAGTTGAAAATAAGCATATAGAACGGGCCGTGATACTTGAATTAAATAAAACCGGCCGATTGGCATTTTAAAAATTAAGTAGAATTGGAGTCAACATGACAACTATCATTGCTTCTGATAATATAATTATTGATATTAATCAAGCATTAAATGACATTTTAATTAAATATTTAGACATTCCCGGTCAAAAAATTGATATTCGCTTTGATCTACCCGACATTAACTCCGTTCAATCGGAACCGACAGTCAGTGTATTTCTTTATGAGATACATGAAGATCTACAATTACGCTCTGCCGAACCAAGACGTTATAACCCGGCAACCAGTACACTATTACCGGGGTGGGTAAATATTAACTGCAACTATTTAATGACTTACTGGGAGCCGAATAAACCATCGAACGACAGCGCCAACCCGGACAGTCAACCGGATAATCAAGCGGCACAAGTCATGACGCGTGTTTTGAGAGCACTGATTAATAACCGCCAATTAACCGGTATTCCCGGTGCTTATACCCGGGTTATACCCCAACAGGAAAATTTAAATAGCTTAGGTAATTTTTGGCAAGCCTTGGGTAATCGCCCTCGCCTCTCTTTACTTTATTCCATTACCGTACCGATGAAATTGCAAAATATTGAAGACAATGTAACCCCTGTCAGTAAAATATCCGCTTCTGTGGATCAAAAACCCAATCTGGATAATTCACAAATAAACCAAGCTTTAATAGATAAATTATGCGCAGAATTAGGCGGTACAGAAGATGTACGTCTTGCCCTTGTTAAAGTGAATCTGACAACCGAGCCTGATACAGAAAATAATCAAAACCAAGGAAATCAAAATGTCATTGTCGAAGTTTCCGGCATTACTAGTGCAACTTATTTAACACCAATAAAAGATACGCTTGCCAAATGGAAAGATAGCCAAGAAGCTATTATTAATATAAATGGTGTTGGCATTGTTGTTTCTAAAGAAAATGCTGATAAGTTAATTGGAATTTAAAATTATTTTCATACTAAAATAGCAAACATTCACTTAACAAATAATTATTTATTAAAATTAATTATTTTTAATATGTTTATTTGAGTTTTCTATGTTATAAATTTAATCCATCAACAACATAAATATCAATTGAAAATTTCATAAAAACAAGGCTTTCCCTATTTCCATAATATATTAAGGAGCGACTATGCCCATATATACAGACCAAGAAAAGATTGATGAATCTGACAAGAGTAAATGGCTAAAAGATAATTCACAACGACTCTTAGCTTATAATCAACTTCCTAACGATGATGATAATTATGATTCAGATGAAGGTGCAGGTGAGGATGGCCCACTACCAGATGACATAACTTCCGGTCAATTTAAGACATTAGAATATCACACAGTAGCCAAAGCTATTAATGAAGCAATAGACCCAGAGGTATCTTTTATTTTATATCGTGGAGTAAGCAGCAACACAGCCTTCAACATGCATAAGAATAATAGTGCAGGAGGAGAACCTGCCAATATTAATACCCCGCCCCCCACAATAGAAAACGCTCGCCAACAAGTAGGAAAAGGCGCATATTTGCCAGAGTTTTCAGTAGATGAAAGTGTATTTGATCGTTTCTCAAGGAACAGATATGGGGTAGTTGTTAAAATAAAATCAAAATATTTATCACCAGGTAGTGAAAGTGAATCAGGCTTTGTCGCAAATAAAAATGCGCCTATAGAAATTTTAAAAATATATGACAGGACATTTGGCAAGCCTGAAAAGTCCTTGCCAAATGCATCATGATTTAGGATAAAAATATCACTTTTAAAATATATTTCTTACATCAGCCTAATAGGTGATAATATGGAACATGAATATAAAGAGAAAGAAAAGCAAAAAAGACCGCCATTACAGTCAAATAATGCAACTCATGATGAAAGTAATTCATTAGAATTAGGTAGGCATTCTAATTCTGTGACACCTGCCGATCATCATAACAAATGGTTTACTTATGAAGGTGATAAAGAGGTGGAACTGACTACAGAAAAAATAAAAGAAATATTCTCAAACAAACGGCCTAAAATTATTATTGCCGGTGATGGTCATAATAAACCACCATTTCAATACGCAAAAAATATACCTGATGTTAATGGTAGTTTTGATTCTGGCACACTTCAACTTTATATTGAAGCAACAGATGAACAGATAAATGAAAATAAAGCAGAATATATACCAAAAGATTTTATGGCAAAATCATGGCCATTCATGAATAAAAATAGGCGAGCTGAAATTGTTGGGTGGGAGGATTCAGCGTTATCCAACGCCATGAAGGAGATGTTTGATCTATCGATGACATCAATAAGTGAACCAACGAAGTTAACGGAAAAAGATATTTCTTCATTTTATGAATTCTATATGACTGCTATTCAGAGCTTTTTACCTAATTTCAAAAAATTAGGTAATGAATTGAATGAAATTATGGCGAAAGCCGGCAGTAAAGGGGAGCTGGAGAAAGTCGCGCCAGAAATGCTCCGTTTTACTTCTGGTACATGGCGCGATGAATATATCAACCCAACGTTAGCAGAGAAAATCGCAAAACATGCCGCTGAAAAAGAGAATCATACATTTGTTATCTCCATAGGAGATGCTCACCTCAGTATTAATCCTATGCAGGAACATTTAAATAAAATGAGGGAAAAATATAATTTCAAACACCAAATTATATTTACCAGAGATAAAAACCCTACACTTTCGGCTCACACAAAAGGAGGAAAGAAATAATGGCTAGATATAGAATAATCTATTCTATTAATATATTGACAGTTGTTCAAATCAATTCTTAAATGAAATTAAAATATAAACAACAATTTAAAATTCATTTTCCCCTAATATACATTTTAATCAAAATTTAGGTGATAACATGTACTCCATATTCAATAAAAAAGCAAATTCAATGAAACACGAAGCAACCGAATATACCTGATGAGTTTCAACAGTTACGTGATCCCAAAATAGTTGTTTTAACCAAACAACAACTTAAGAAAAGAAATGCCAGTGGAAAAAATTGGCATTCTATATTATTTAATGGTAAAAAAATTTATGGTTCGGATACCGCAATAACAGCTTATGATTTAAATCACCCGATAAGAATGATTACGTCCAATCCTCAATATGACGGTAAACCCATTTTAATCCTAACGGGATCTCACGGTGATGCTTTTGGGTTTAATTGGGATGCTAATACTAATGGAGTCAGAAGAAAAGACTTACGTGAAAAGCTATTTTTTAATGAAGACAAAGATGATAGAAAAGGTGAATATGATAGGAGTGAACCAATACATATCAAAGATGTCAGAAAAACTACCTATCAGGAGATGGAAGAAATTATTAATTCTCCGGATTATCATGTTATTTTAGGCTATTGTTTTAGTCGCAATGATCAGGCTTTGCGCTTTTATACCAATACCAATCCAGTAACAAGTTATGTTGATAATTAACCTGAACTTCGATTAAGAGGGAAATTCAAGACATCACAGTCCGCTCAGTTTCTTGCTTAATATTCCTTCAATATAAAAAAAGTATGCTATTATCCGCCTATGAAGAAAAAAAATACACCAACGCCACATGACGCTATTTTCAAACAGTTTCTAGGTCATATTGATACGGCCAGAGACTTTCTGGAGATACATTTGCCTGCGACATTACGGGCAATTTGTGATCTGGATACATTGCAATTGGCATCAGGGTCGTTTATTGAAGACAATCTGCGTGCGCATTATTCCGATATTTTGTATTCACTGAAAACGGTGCAAGGTGACGGTTATGTGTACTGCGTGATCGAACACCAAAGTTCCCCGGACAAAATGATGGCGTTCCGATTAATACGTTACAGTATTTCAGCCATGCAACGGCATCTGGAGCAAGGACATGAAAAATTGCCGCTGGTCATTCCGGTGTTGTTTTATCACGGGAAAATACAACCGTATCCCTGGAGTACCAATTGGCTCGACTGCTTCGATGATCCAGCTCTGGCGAAGGAGCTCTATTCCAGTCCATTCCCGCTGGTAGATGTGACGGTAATTTCGGATGATGAAATCCTAACGCATAAACGGGTCGCGCTACTGGAAATGGTGCAAAAGCATATCTGGCAGCGTGATATGATGGGGTCACTGCAAAAACTGTCCATATTGCTGGCGTATGGTTACCATACGGAAGATCAGCTAAGAAGCGTGCTAAACTACTTATTACAGGCGGGAGATACCGCCGATCCAGAGGGTTTTATCCGGCGACTGGCAGAACAGTCCCCGAAGTATGAGGAGGTACTGATGACAATAGCGCAAAGATTAGAACATAAAGCACGTCAGGAAGGACGTCAGGAAGGACTCCAAGAAGGACGTCAGGAAGGACGTCAGGAAGGGCGTCAGGAAGGACGTCAGGAAGGACGTCAGGAGGGACGCCAGGAGGGACGCCAGGAAGCAACGTTAAAAATTGCTCATGCATTGCTGAACAGCGGAATCGATCGTGAAACAGTGATGAAAACCACCGGTCTGAGTCAGAACGAACTTGAGCAAATACGCCACTAACTCGTGCTGAGAGTTCTTAATCAGTATTCAACGATTCGTGTTAAAAGAGAATCTTACGGTGACTGGCAAAACAGTCACCGAGGTATGGGGAGGTACTGATGACAATAGCGCAAAGATTGGAACATAAAGCACGTCAAGAAGGACTCCAGGAAGGACATCAAGAAGGACGCCAGGAGGGACGTCAAGAAGGACGCCAGGAGGCAACGTTAAAAATTGCTCATGCATTGCTGAACAGCGGAATCGATCGTGAAACGGTGATGAAAACCACCGGTCTGAGTCAGAACGAACTTGAGCAAATACGCCACTAACTCGTGCTGAGAGTTCTTCATCAGTATTCAACGATTCGTGTTAAAAGAGAATCTTACGGTGACTGGCAAAACAGTCACCGAGGTATGAGTCTTGACCGTGAAACGGTGATGGAAATCACCAAAGTGAACTTGAACAAACGTCCAACAAACTTACTTTTGATACGTTATCGGCATAAAAATGCTTGAGTCAATGCACAAAACGCATAGAAGCCGCACATTTACATTCCAAGCGAAAGACCGGATTTGAATCCACGTGCTTCTGAAATCGCTGTTCTCTCTTTTCACCCCAATAAACATTCTAACTAATTTCACAGCTAATTATTTTACAATTATCTTTTTGTCTGTTCATTAATTTATAATGGAAATTATTAAAGCACAAAACTACCTGACAATGAAAAATCTCATAACCACGTGATATTATTCAACATAAAAATCACACCTGTTATTTATTTTCATGTTTACAGAAAGCAGTAAATTAACGCTGATACATGAAATCACTAAAACCTGCCACATCAATTAAAAATAAATATCATTATTAATTGATGCTACCGCCTAAAAATCCATTCTCTATAATCACCTCGCTTTATCAAAGGTGATTTAAATAATCATTGAACAAACCCGTTAATACGAATAAAGACCTATGTAAATCAGGTTGTTGCGGTAGCTATACTCAATCGTTAGGTACTAAGGAAAACAAAGTAATAGACGTTTTCCTTATATTTCAAATGTAAACAATCAAGGAAACAATCATGGCTATAACTCCAGAACAAATTGCTGTTGACTATCCCATTCCTGCTTATCGGTTTGTTGTCTCTATTGGCGATGAGAAAATCCCTTTTAACAATGTTTCCGGACTCGATATCTCTCATGACGTCATCGAATATAAAGATGGTACCGGTAATTACTATAAAATGCCGGGCCAGCGTCAAGCGATCAATATTACCCTGCGTAAAGGCGTCTTCCCTGGCGATACTAAGCTTTTTGACTGGATTAATGCTATTCAACTTAATCAAGTTGAGAAAAAAGATATCGCAATTAGTCTGACCAACGAAGCCGGTACCGAGATTCTAATGACCTGGAATGTGACAAATGCCTTCCCAACGTCATTCACCTCCCCTTCTTTTGACGCCACCAGCAATGATATTGCCATTCAAGAAATTGCTCTGGTCGCGGATCGGGTCACTATTCAAGCACCTTAATACCTCGGTAATAACGATCTATCCCGATGTTTATATTGCAGAAGATAATCGTCTGACATAGCCAATTATCCATGCGCTAACACATGATGATCAATATTGGCATGGCTCATCACGACCGAATTCATCATCCTACAGTTCGCGCAAAATATCGCACAATAACTTGGAGGCAATATGCCAATAACCCCAACTTATCCCGGCGTTTATATTGAAGAGGACGCTTCACCGTCCCTTTCTGTTCGTTCCGGTGCAACGGCAGTACCTGTTTTTGCCGTCGCAAATAATAATTCATTAATATCAAGTAAGCCCTATATTCGCGTCAGTAGCTGGCTGGAGTATTTGACACTAAAAGGTGGACAATTTAATCCTTCCGATAAACTCGATATCGCACTGCGCGCCTATTTTATTAACGGCGGTGGATATGGTTATCTCGTCAAAACGCAAGATTTAGAAAAGCAAGTGCCGGTACTTGATGATGTCACGCTATTGGTTGCCGCCGGAGAAGAGATCACCACCGCCGTCGGAACACTTTGTCAATTAGGCAAGGGATTATTCGCCATTTTTGACGGCCCTAAAACTCAAATAACCTCAACCCAAACACCCGATGATGTACTTAAGCCTTATTCAGCAACTCAATATGCCGCAGTTTACTATCCCTGGCTGACCGCTGAGTGGGGAGAAAATAAAGCCTCCATTGATATTCCACCGAGTGCCGTCATGGCTGGTATTTATGCCAGCGTCGATAATAGCCGGGGCGTCTGGCAAGCCCCTGCCAATGTCCCTGTTCAGGGCGGATTACAACCTAAATATCCGATGACCGACGACCTGCAAGGGAGATATAACCAGGGTAAAGCACTGAATATGATCCGTACTTTTCCTAGGATCGGTACGCTGGTTTGGGGAGCTAGAACCCTTGAAGACAGCGATAACTGGCGTTATATCCCGGTTCGTCGCCTGTTTAACAGCGCGGAACGGGACATTAAAAATGCCATGAGTTTCGCGGTGTTCGAGCCTAACAGCCAACCCACCTGGGAAGCTGTACGCCGGGCCATTGATAACTATCTCCATTCCCTCTGGCAGCAAGGCGGATTGATGGGCGACAAAGCCGAACAGGCTTATTTTGTTCAAATCGGTAAAGGCGTCACCATGACTGATGACGATATCAAGCAGGGCAAAATGATCGTCAAAATCGGCATGGCCGCTGTTCGTCCAGCCGAATTCATTATCTTGCAGTTCACGCAGAATATCGCACAATAATTGGAGGCAGCATGCCAACGACACCAACTTATCCTGGCGTCTATATTGAAGAAGATGCGTCATTATCGCTCTCTGTCAGCCACGGGAATACCGCAATACCTGTTTTTATTGGCCGTTTCCAACCTAAAAAAACCAGCTCACCCCTAAAAGCGATACGCATTAGTAGCTGGCTGGATTTTACCAATCTATTTAATGTCGGTTGTATTACGTCAATCGCCATCACATCGACTAAACCAACGCCAACACCACCGCCTCCCACTCCGCCTTCCGAGAAAGTTGCAGGCGATGCAGCAGTTGTTGCTACAACCGATATCGCTCTTAACGCAAATGATACAGGCTCCGGTTACACTTACACTGTGACTGTCGGTACCTACACAACAAGTAGTGAAGCGGTAAAACTTTATTTTCAAAATGGCGGTGGACCTTGTTATATCCTGCCGGTTGCTAATCCCCAAGATACTGCTACTTCGGCATTAATCCCTGAGTTAATTGAGCAGGCTCTGGAGATTACTTTAATCGTCTGCCCTGAACAGGATTCTTCTTACCAGAGCGCGATATACAACAGCTTAACCCCCGCATTATTGAATGCCGGCTATTTTCTGATCGCTGACAGCCAAACTAAAACCAGCATACCTGGCGTTAATGTGCAATCGCAAACCGCAACTTACTATCCAGCGGTGAAAGTCTCACAACTTATGCAAGCGGAAGATAGTGCTATAGCTGTTTCAGGTTATGAAGATGCGGAAACAAAGCCCGATGCAATCACCAATCTGTCACAACTCAAACAGAAAAATCTAGCTGTCTACCAACAAGCTACTCAAACAATACAGAACAAAATAGCCGCCAACGGCAACGTCATTCCTGCCAGTGCAGTAATGGCGGGCGTGTATTGTGCCACTGATGCCAGCCGTGGTGTCTGGAAAGCCCCGGCGAATGTCGTGCTAAGCGGTATCAGTGATGTCACTGAACGACTCAATGACGATGAACAAGGCACCATGAATCAACAGGGCATCAATGCTATTCGCTATTTCAATGGGAGGGGCTTTGTGGTGTGGGGCGCACGTACTCTGCAAAATGATGACAACTGGCGCTATATTCCGGTTCGACGTCTGTTTAACAGCGCAGAGCGGGATATCAAGCAAGCCATGCGCACCGCTGTTTTTGAACCCAATAGCCAACCTACTTGGGAGCGAGTGAAGTCAGCCATTGACAATTATCTCTATTCCTTATGGCAACAAGGGGCATTAGCGGGAAATAAACCTCAGGAAGCTTATTTTGTTCAGATTGGTAAAGGTATCACCATGTCTGACGACGACATTAAACAAGGGAAAATGATTGTCAAAGTGGGTATGGCCGCGGTACGTCCGGCTGAATTTATTATCCTTCAGTTTTCACAACATGTAGCACAGTAATCGTACTGAGACGCGGTTAAACACCGCGTCTATTCAGTCGCTAAGGAGACGATAATGGAGATAATACAGCCGAGCGTCACCGTCACAGAAAACCTGATATCCCCAAAACAGGATGACACGTTTATCGGTATACCGGTTTTTATTGGTTACACCTCATCGCCGGTCAATAAAACGGCTATCAAGCTTAACAGTCTGGCCGATTTTGCCCGGTCATTTCCTGAGTCAGGATTAATGTACTATTCCGTGCGTCATTTCTTTGAAAACGGCGGTCAACAGGCTTATGTGCTGTCATTGGGTACTGAGAAGCAATTGAGCGATTTTCCGTCATTGATCACCACGCTGCAACAAACGTGGCTGGCACAAACGATTTCCGCAGAGAACGACATTACCTTGATTATCACCCCGGATGTTATCCGCTTTAATCAAACAGAGGTTTCCTATACTCAAAGAGATCTTTGGTTACAATTTTGGCAATCAGTGCTCAATCTTTGCAAGAGCCGACGCGGTATTATGGGATTATTGGATGCCCCAGACAATCCCACATTAGCCGCTGAGTGTTTAAAACGGTTTTCTTCCGCGGATCGACAATGGGGCGCCGTATACTGGCCGTTGCTGAAAAGCGCCTATCAGGATAATGCGCAAAATCCTATCGTGCTTTCACCGACCGCCGCAGTGGCGGCCGTCATCCAGCGTAACGATAACCAACAAGGCGTATGGACCGCTCCGGCCAACATTGCCTTAGCCAAAGTGATTAGCCCGGTACGCTCTTATATTGAAGCGAATATACTCTTTAACCCGGATGGCGCCTCGCTGAATCTGGTGCGCAGCTTTCCCGGCAAAGGCATTCGGATCTGGGGATGCCGAACGTTGGAAAATACGCCCGGTTCACTCTGGCGTTATATCCAAATCCGTCGTCTGGTTTCTTATATCGAAGCCCATATGACCCAACTAGGTCGCGCCTTTGTCTTTGAGCCTAATAACGCTATCACTTGGATGAAACTCAAAGGACAAGCCCACAACTGGTTGCGTCAATTATGGTTAAACGGCGGGCTACGAGGCACCCAAGAAGATCAGGCGTTCAAGGTGTTATTGGGTGTGGGTGAATCAATGAGTGAAGCCGATATACGGGCCGGAAAAATGATCATGAAAATCAGCCTTTCAGTCTTAATTCCGGCCGAATTTATTGAGCTAAGCCTGACATTCGATACCCGTACCGGTACCACCCGCTAAGTTAAACAGAAACAAAAGTTAAACAGAGGCAAAATATGAACAACCTCTACACCCCGGCAGTGTCACACCGTTTTATCGCCAGTTTTCTTTTTAACAACATTCCCAGTCCACTGGATATCGCCTTTCAACGGATATCGGGCTTGAGCCGCGAGCTGCAAACCACCCAACACAGCCAGGGCGGGGAAAACGCCAGAAATACCTGGCTGGCCGAAAAAATCCAACATGGCAGTCTGATGTTGGAACGTGGCGTGATGACCGTGACACCACTCACGCTGGTGTTTGATCGCGTCCTGCGTGGCGAAAAAGCGGTCTATGCCGATGTCGTGATTATGCTGCTGAATGAAAATTCGTTACCCGTGGCAAGCTGGACATTAAGCAACGCGCTACCGGTGCGCTGGTCCACCGGCGACTTTGACGCCAATAGCAACACCGTTTTGGTGAACTCGCTGGAGTTGCGTTATCAAGATATGCGCTGGTTAGGAGTAAAAGTATGACCGTCGAAATTAAGGAGCTGATTATTCGGGCTAAAGTGACTGATTCCGAGAGTAATCCCATCACACTCAATCCCATCACACCACAGACATTAGCCCAAGAGACACTGAATAACGCCCGTCTGATCGAAATCGTCAAACGGGAAGTGTTAGAGGCGTTGCGTGAAACCGGAGGCTATTATGAGCTTAATTGAACGCAGCCTGTCCAAACTCACCCTGACCGCCTTTAAAGACCGGGAAGGGAAAATCTCCGTAGGCAGCTTACAGGCAATGTATAACCCTGATGGGATTCAGCTCGATTATCAAACCCGCTACCAACAGGATGAAAGCGTTAACAATGCCAGCCAAAGCAGCCGCTATGTGCTATCACAACCCGCCGGTTTGACGTTAGTTCTGCTATTTGACGCCACCATGCCGGGCAACAATATCCCGGTAGAAACCCAACTCGCAACCTTGAAAGCCCTGTGTACGGTAGATGCCAGCACCAGCGTCCCCCACTTCCTCAAAATCAAATGGGGCAAAATGCGTTGGGAAAACAAAGGTTATTTCGCTTGCCGGGCTAGTGATCTCACCATCAATTACACCCTGTTTGACCGGGACGCTACGCCACTACGAGCCAGCGCCACTTTATCGCTGATCGCGGACGAAAGCTTTGTTATTCAAGCTACGGAACAGCAGTTAAAATCACCGCCGATCACCGCAGTCAGCGTCACCGATATGCTCTCGCTGCCGTTAATCGCCTTAGGCGCCGGGGCTTCTCTGGCAGGCGGCATTGATTACCTCACCCTTGCCTGGCAAAACAATCTGGATAATCTTGATGATTTCACCCCCGGGCAAACGCTACAGGCACAGGGGGACGCATGAAGATACCGGCGATAGACGTTAAAATAGCGGGAAAAACCCTCAGCCAATTTTCTGTGATAAGTCTGACCGTCAACCACCAAATCAACGGTATTCCCACCGCCAAAATCACGCTTAGCGTAGCCGGTGACGCCAACGCGATTTTTGCCGCTAAAGCGCAAACTGAACTCACCAGCTGTCGGCCCAATCAAGAGCTGATCGTGAGAGTGCAAAAAACCGTGTTGTTTAAGGGGATCATTGTTCGACAAGCGCTTAAGTTCAAAGGTCAGGACAGTCTGGTTACTCTAACGGCGAAACATCCACTGCAAAAACTCACTGACAATTTCCATTCACAGCTATTCAGCCAACAAAGTGATGAAGCCATTATCAGAAAACTATTCAGTCAGGCAGGAATACCCGTCACGATCAAACAGGCGCCTCAGCTTAAAACTGAGCATGAGCAAATGGTCCAGTTTCGCTGCCATGACTGGAAATTCTTAAAAAGCCGACTGGCCGCCACCAATATCTGGTTATTACCCGGTAACGAAACGGTCACGCTGGCGACGCCGGAATCACTTAATCAATCAACGGTGCACACAATTAAACAACGTGCCGGCGATCAAGGCATTGTGCTGTTTGAGGCAGATCTGCAATGGGATAACCGGCACAACCCCAAAACAGTAAGCGTACAATCCTGGGATATCGCACAACAAAAACTGTCTCAGGCCACTCAGGCAAAAAACAGTCGGCTTGGCAGTGGTCAACTCGCGCCAGACAGTTTAGCGACTTTGACCGATCAGGCATGGCAATGGGTTTTTAGCTATCCGCAAGATAATGAACAAGCTAAATACCTTGCGCAAGGCATCCTGAATAACCTGCGAAGTGATAACGTCTCCGGCAATGTTGAAGTTGCAGGGAATAGCCGCTATCAACCGGGGGATGTTCTGGCGTTAAGCGGCTTTGGTCAGGGAATGGATGGTAAAGGTATTATCACCGGCGTCAGTCAGACCATCAATCAACGGCAAGGCTGGCGTACCCGGTTAACTTTGGGTTTGTTGCCGGAGACAGAACCGGCAGTCCCGCAGGTTAAAGAGCTGCATGTAGGGATTGTGGAGAAATACCAACAAGACAAGCAGTCACTGGACCGAATTCCGGTCAGGATACCGGCGTTGAATTTAACCAACAGCGCACTTTTCGCCCGACTGGGTAAACCTTATGCCAGTCATGAAAGCGGGTTCTGTTTCTACCCGGAACCGGGGGATGAAGTGATTATCGGCTTTTTTGAATGCGATCCCCGCTTCCCGGTGATATTAGGCGCTATGCACAACCCGAAAAATAAAACACCAATCGAACCCAGTGAGAAAAACCCAATAAAAACTCTGGTCATTAAACAAGGGGATAATCAACAAGAACTAATATTCAATCATCAAGATAAAATTGCCGCTCTTAATAGCGGGAAAAACTCGTTATCTCTGCAACAAGATAAAGATATTACGATAAATTCGGCCAAGAATATTATCACCAAAGGTCAGGAAATTAACCTACAGGCGGAAAAATCCCTGTCAGCCACAGGAAAGTCCGGCGTCGATATTAAAGGTGCGAAAATTAATTTAACACAATAATAGGACAGCGAAATGACAGACAACATATTAGCCGATATTTATGGCCGGGGTTGGGCTTTTCCGCCACAATTTTCTATCCAAGATAATGCACACTCAGAAATACCTACCGGTGTCCAAATGGCGGCAGGTGCGGAAAATGTTCGCCAAAGCATGAAAATTCTTTTTCTCACTGAACCCGGCGAACGGATTATGCGTGAAGATTACGGTTGTGGCCTGAATGATTATCTGTTTGCCAATATCAATGATGCACTGATAGCAGAAATCCAAACCCGAATTGAAGAACGGGTATTGCGTTATGAACCACGTGCGGAAATCACGATAATTCAGGTCAATCAGAGAACGGACTTGCCCAATACCCTGCATGTTCAGGTGACTTACGCCCTGAGAGGGAGCGAAATCAATCAACAAATTGATGGCATCCTTGAGGTCAGCGAAGGCCAGGTGTGGGTGAACCTATGAGTAAACAACTGGTAGTGGATGGCGACAATCTGCTATTTGAACCGTTATTCGGCAACCGGCAAGTCACTCTTCTGGGACCAGCCACCATTAGAGGCAGCGGGCACGCCCAGATCCAAGGCAAAAAGATCGCCATTGTGGGTGACGAAAAAAAAGGTCCAATTTCAGGCGCAATATATTACCCCTAGCCATCCGATACCCGGTATGGGAATGGTCACCATTGCTCAATTGGATGCCAGCCAGCAGGCAAACTTTTGTCGCAGCACCGCCACGGTGATTATTGTCGGTCAGCAATTTACCGCCCGTTTCACCCCGACACAACCGGCGAATAATCCATCGAGTGGCCCGGATGTGACAACGCCGAGTATGGGAAAAGGCCGTTTTATTGCCAGCCAATATAGCGTCACTGCCGGATAAATCCTCCCTTCAACCTTATTTCTAAATAACCATGATCTCCTGAAAATTGATCAGGAATATATTCAAATAATAGGTGGTGTCAATATGGGACAGGCCGAGTTAGATAATAAACTCTCCGCTATTGTGCCAAATACTGCGTTTAAACTTGATGAAAGAAGTACGCTGGATATTTTAAACTGGCTTAAAAAATACTCCTCAATCATCCCTTTCGATCAAGATAAAAAACAGTTCTGGGACAGTTTCTACTTTATTCAAAAAAATAGTCCTCAGCAATTAGCCAATATTTACCAGCAAGTTAATCAAGCCAATGGCCTTTTACCGCCACATCAGGCTTTCGTACTGGCTTTTTTAAAACTATTAGAAACAACCAAACGCTTATTAAACACCTTCCCGGCACGACACCGTGATCTTTATTATCGAGAATTACTGGGACTGAATCCTAAAAACGCCCAAGCGGATAGTGTCGCCATCAGCGTTATCCTGAATACGGATAACGCGGAATTTTTAGTAGCACAAGGCACGCTGTTTGATGCCGGGCAAGATAGCGCCGGCAATTCGTTACAGTATGCGTCAGACACGGATTTATTGGCCAATCAAGGGGCGCTGACCGACCTGCGTTGGTATAGGAAAGACGGCAATAATGGCTGGCAATCGGCAATCCCTTTTAATCTTTCGGATAACATTGCATTACCTGAAAAAGGTATCCGACTTTTTAGCCCGACAGCTAATGATATGCCGGTGCTATCCGGTTATCTGATTACCTCCTCTTTATTTGCAATGTCCGCCGGAGAACGCCATATCACATTGACGCTGGAAAATGATTGGGAAGGTCAAGCGGAACATCTCACCGCTAAAATCAGTGCAGAAGATCACTGGTTATCGTTGTCGGTAAAACTTATCGACAAAAAGAATATTGAACTAGGATTATCATCCACGGCTGATCCTATCAGCCCGCCAGATAACCTTGATGGCATGGCATTCGACGTACCGGTATTAAAATTAGGCACAACTCAAAAACCCACTTTGCCCAAAATTACCGGGATTGCAATCAACATTAACGGCAACCGTAGTGTGCACTATGCCTCTGACGGCGGAACTGAACAAACCGATAAAACCAGTTTCCCCTTTGGTCAATTTCCATCGTTGGGTTCCGGCTTTAATCTGGTTGCCCCTGAATGGTATGGTTCTGAAAACGCGACGCTTACCCTGACTCCGCAATGGGTTGGCTTGCCGACAAAGAGTTTTAAAGCGTGGTATAAAGGGTACACCCCTGAACCGGATAATAGCGCGTTTAAAGTCCAGGGCTATTTAGTCACGCCTCAGGAAAGAAAAAAGCTCACGGGAACCCCATCGTTATTTGGCGGAACCGATGCACCTCAAGGACAAAGCCTGAGTTTTACCTTACCGACAATGGACTACTCTGTGTCTGATAGCCCATCACCCAACGACTGGCCTGCGTCAGTGCGCATAGAATTGGCTGAACAAGATTTTATGCACACCCAATACTGGCAAGATCCGACCGGTAAAAATTTACCCTACACCCCACAAATCAGCGCATTGCAAATCACATTCAGCGCTAAAGTAAAAACCGAGCAATACACCGTTTATCCTCTCACGCCTTTCGGTTGGGGAAACGCGAACGCTGAAACGCCTTCATTCGCCAATGACGCACTCTATTTGGGTTTCACTAACGTGTCACCGGGACAAACCTTATCCCTATACTGGCAATTGGTCGGTGTTCAGGAACTTACGCTATTCTGGTCTTATCTGAATCAACAAAACACCTGGCAGCCATTAAATCAACTGGTTCACGACCAAACTCACAACCTGTTTGACCGGGGAATATGGAGTACGTTATTGCCACAAGACGCGTCAAATCAGGCAGCCTTAATGCCGTCAGGACGATACTGGTTGAAAGCAGAGATCACTCAACAGACCGCCCCTGAGAATTACCCAAAAATGCAAGGCATACTGTATAACGCCGCCACCGTTACATTAATCAACTCAGAAGTCATTGAAAATGATCACTTTATCAATGGATTAGCCGCCGATAGCATCAAGCAGACCGTCAGCGCGTCCGATGCCATTAACCGTGTGACGCAACCCTGGGCATCCTGGAACGGTCATCCGAAAGAAACAGAATCCGCTTTTCTCAAGCGAATTCCTCCCCGGTTGTCCCATCGTAACCGTGCTTTAAGTTGGGATAATATCGTTACGCTACTGAAAGAGAATTTTATCAGTATATTTGATGTCAAATACCCTTCCGCCAATGAACTAACCAAAATCCCGGCGCCGGAAACGCAACAACTGACTGTGATCCCTAACAGTCGTTACAAAGATAACGACGATGCGCTGCGCCCGATCCTGAATCCGGCCCGACTGGCGGAAATGGCCGATTGGATAAGCCAGTTAAGCAGCCCTTGGACCACCCTCAAAATCGACAATCCCAAATACGTTGACGTGCTGATCAGCTATCAACTGGTATTTGTCGCAGGGGTTAATCCCGACTATGGCCGTCATCAGTTACAGCAGGAGCTAAGCCGAAAATATATGCCGTGGGCAGAAGATAGCGCTATCGGCGTCACAACCGGTAATCGCATTGATTACTACCCGTTATTAGCCATCATTCAGCAGTCACCTTTAGTTGAACGGGTCACTAACTTAACGTTGAAAAAATCGCCCCAAACCGCAGAAGCAGTCGGTGACAGCGTAGAGGCCGCTGATAATGAAGTACTGATTTTAGTTTGGTCAGAAAAGAGTTCCGCTAATAAAGGAGCAAACAATGGATAATCAGGATGCCCTGTTTCCCACCGTTAAAGACGATATCGCCTTTGAAACCCTACTCACTCAAGCCAAGACAGTGATTGAGCAACAGTCTGGGCAACTCTGGAGCAATACAGCAGAAAATGATCCCGGTATTACCTTATTAGAAGCCGGTTGTTACGGTGCATCTGATCTGGCCTATCGTCATTCGCTACCCCTGCGCGATCTGCTTACCCCCGAAAAACAAGAACAGACACCGAACGATGGCATTTTTCCACAAGAATTCGGCCCACAACAAATGCTGACCTGCGGCCCCATTACCGCGGAAGATTATCGCCGCGCCTTACTGGATTTACATAGCAGCGATAATATTAACGACAAAAGTGAAGGTTATTTTTTCTTTAACGATGTGCAGCTAGTTCGTGAACCTGAAAGTGAACGTTATCAGTACTGGTATAACAAACAGAAACGTGAATACAGTTTCATTCAGACGCCAGATAGCCAACAGTTAACCCTGAGAGGCAACTACTGGCTTTATTTACTCCCTAGCCGGGAAACTGAGGCCGATAAGGTACTGGCACAACAGAGTCTGGCGGCTTTCTTAAAAAATAACCGTAATCTAGGGGAATCCGTCAGTAAAATTATCTGGCTACAACCGACGGATTTCCTGTTGCAGCTTGCTATCGAGCTGGATGATGATGTAAAAGATATTGCTGACATCTTCGCCAAAGTCTATATGACAACCGCACAGATGGCATTGGCTAAACCGTTACGTCATACCACTCAGGCCATGAAAGAATTAGGCTACAGTAATGAAGAAATATTCGCGGGACCTTATTTACATCACGGCTGGATACCCGAATTACCGGCGGCCAAAGATTACACCAAGCCGACAGAATTAAAACTCAGCCATTTGGCTAATTGCTTATTGGCTATCCCCGGAGTACAAAGTATTACCCAATTAGCATTAGGCAAACACGATGAAAATATTTCTCCGTTGGCGGACGATAATTGGTCCTGGACAATCGCTCAAAGATATTATCCCAGGCTATGGGGCAGTGATCCCTTAAGCTTAATTACTTCACCAGCAAGCCCGCTCATTATTACCGCCAAAGGCGGGGTAAAAGTCGCCGTTTCTAAACAAGATATAGAGAACAAAATTATTATTGCACCATTAATTCAGACACAACCCGAACTATTAAACTGGGGCAAACATCGTAAAGTTCTGGACTACTATCCGATCAGCAATAAATTACCCGCCTGCTATGGATTACAGACCTATGCGGAAACTCAACAGCAAATACACTTGCACCAATTTATGCTGCCTTTTGAACAGATGCTGGCTAACGGCTGCGCTGAACTTGCTATTTTGCCGAAATTGTTAGCCTTTAAACAACGGGGAAATGCGGTATATGGCGCCAAATGGCCTTTTAAAGCTAATACCGTCGGTCAGAAAGTTCATCAGGAGATCATGCCCAATTTAATCAAACAACTAAATAATGATTCCCAAATTAATAATGATGACGGTATCCATCGACAAAATTATGCAAAAGAATTATCAATCCTGAATTATTTATTGGAATATTTTGGCACCCATCGTGCAGCCAGACCACTCACTCTGGATTCATTGGATTTTCTCTCTACTCAGCGCGGTTATTTGGCGCAACAACCTGAACTGACCTATCAGCGTAATAATATTCGTGTTGATAAAGTGTCAGCGCTGCAAAAACGGATTGCCGCCCGCATTGGCTTAGGTGGAGAATGTTTTAAAGACAACCCCAACTTGGCTAATTTGCCTTTCTATCTGATTGAACATCTTCAGCTATTACCGATAAAACCTGACAAAAAATTCGATAGTGAGCAAAAACCCGATAATCTGGAAATAAAAAAGTGAGCCAAATGCTAAAAATCATCAATTAATCATTACCCAGAAAGGAACAGCGGACCAATTATTGCACGGGCAGGTCATTAATCTGATTATTATTGAGGGAGACAGAAAATTCATATTACGAGGCCAAATGATCACCGATATTACAGGAGACGCCTTCTCTCTTAACACCCGTAATAGCACCGATCTAGAGCGCAATTTAAACCGCGTGGAACAAGCGTTTAAGCAAGGTAATTTACGCTGGTGTAATAGCCCGGTATGGATGGAGGATATGGATTACCAACTGGTTTATGCCAGTGACACATATCAAACGGGAACAGAAGATGAACGTTGGATCACCTCCAGCACCCAAAGTCCCTTCCCTGCCATGATCGAAGTCAATGATGAAATTACGCTGAAATATGTTATTACCCCCGATGGACCGCCAACAACAATATTAGCTAATAGTGATTCTCCAACCGATTATGAGCTTAAAGCACAAGTTGTAGAATTTGATCGCATTAAAGGCCGGATATTAATTAAAAAAATACCGGGCCAACAATATAATTTTCCAAAACCAGAAGACGCATGGCGCTACCATTGGTACTTTTCCAATGACAAATATGCCCTAGCTGACCGCTTTTCATTTATGGTCAGTGTGGTGATTAATCGTCAACTTATTGAGAATGATAAAGTCGATCCTTATAAACTGGAGGCGTGGGTAAAAACGGAAATCTTAGCTGAATTCCCGGCACATCTTTCCATGATTTTCCACTGGCTATCACCAGAACATTTCAAGAATTTTGCCAGTACTTACAAGCGTTGGCAGAACAATGGCGCGCCTCTGGGTGATGAAGCCTATAATATTTTAGAAACCTTAACGTTAGGGCGTTTACCTTCAGAGGCAACCGGTACGGGTAATATGCGAATCGCCACCGAACAGCAGCGCAAAGAGGTTATCGGCGACTCTGGAACCGAATGGAACGAAAAGGTAATAGAAGATAATCAGTTATTATATGTACCGAAAATTCAAGCTAATATTCAATCTAAATAAAAATAGTCGCAGAAATTCATACCGCGCTATAAAAACAACCATCAATTTCATTACTAAATAAAATATCCTCAGATTACTATCCTATGATCAGGCAATATTTACAGGATATTTAAAACAGAATAATTCAATATTATATATAAGGTCACTAAAATGGAAAAAGAATATAATCTATCTACTGGGCAATCCAATACAGAAAATGCCAATCCTGAATCAATAGGGCCTTCATCAGATGAATTAAAAAATCGTTTTAAAGCGGGCAGTATTCCCCTACAAACTGATTATTCAGACCTGATTGATATTGCTGATATCGGTCGCCGGGCAGTGGGCAAAGCACCGGATCAAACTAATAATCCAAATTCAGCGCTGGAACTGGATAATAGCTCTGGACTGAAAGTAAAAACTAACCCTACCGGCGGTATTTCTGTTGATTCTAGCGGCATAGCTGTTAAATGTTGGCCGAGCGGTGGTATCACAGTCACTGACGGTTCTGGTCTTTATTTAAAATTAGTAGGGGGTAATTCCGGTAATGGTTGGAGTGGTGTAAGTGGATTGGGACTGGGTTCAGACGGTGTAAAGGTTAAGGCGGGTAATGGTATTAATGTTGATGGTAGTGGCGTTTCTGTAAAAGCTAAGGAGAATAATGGCATTAATGTTGATAGTAGTGGCGTCTCTGTAAAAGCTAAGGCCAACAGCGCTATTGCCATTGATAACGAGGGGGTAGCTGTTAAATGTTGGGATAACGGTGGTATTACAGTCACTGACGGCTCTGGCCTTTATTTAAAATTAGCAGGGGGTAATTCCGGTAATGGTTGGAGTGGTGTAAGTGGATTAAGCCTAGGTTCAGACGGTGTAAAAGTTAAAGCAGGCAACGGCATTAATGTTGATAGTAATGGTGTCGCTGTAAAAGCCAAAGATAACACAATTAACGTTGACCCTACAGGGATATCCGTAAGACTTGGTTGGGGAATAAAAATAGGTGATGGATTAGATGTCAAGGCCGGCAATGGTATTACTGCTGATTGGAATGGTGTCTCTGTAAGATCCAAAGATAATACAATTAGCGTTGATCCCACAGGAATATCTGTGAATCTTGGTTGGGGGGTAAAAGTTGGAGGAGGATTGGATGTTAAGGCCAGTAATGGAATTAATGTTGATAGTAGTGGCGTCTCTGTAAAAGCTAAGGCTGGTAGTGGTATTAAAGTAGACAGTGATGGCGTAAGCATTGATATACAATCAATTGCATCAGAACTCGCTAATTTAATCATTCCACCTGGAACAATTGTGCCATTCTATGGCAATTATGATAACCCTCCTTCTGGTTGGGTATGGTGTGATGGAAGTAATGGCACACCTGACTTAAATACTAATAATAATCATCATGACTCAGTTGACCATATTAATTTAATTTCAGGCTCTACGGGTAAAAATACTAATTATTGGCAGTTAGATTATGGAACACATGTAGCAGCAAATGTATATTTCATGAGATATATTATGAAAAAATAAATCAGTTAATCATAGTGATATATCCTATATAAAACCCGCCTCACATTTATTACGTAAATTCACGACAGAGGAAATATTAATATGCCTTGGGAGCCAAATCTGTTAAACCGGATTACCATTACTATTGAAGCTAATAATCAACAGGCGGCTAAAAAAGTATTACATGGCTCCCTGCTTAATCAGGCTGATATCAATAAGTTATTTAATACATTCTTTACTCAATATCCCATTAATCAGGATATCTATTTAGAAACATTAACTCTGGACCTTGGCGAAATAAGTTTACATAACTTTAATTCACTGTTCCCTGTACGGCTTAACACTGCGCTAAATAAAGCATTAAGCCAATATCAAATTAATCATCAGGAGAAAAGACAATCAAAACCACAGGAAATAACCAACAAACCTTCTTTATTATACGATAATAATTCAATTAATATTGAAGATTTCATTCATTACTTAAATCAAAAAAATTCCGCATTCAATTCAATAGAGATTAAAACTCATCATCAAAATATTGACACTAATATTCAGCAATTGGTTTATCAATTAGTTGGAATAGAAGATAAATGGGCTTTGTTTTTAGCAAAAAGCTGTTTATCTGAACCAAGTCTACAACGGTTAATAGCGCTTAAGCAATCCACTTTATTAAGCGCTATTAACCACAGATTATCCGCAAGGATAAACAGATCACAATATTTTGGGGAGCCTGTCTCCCCCGGAAAACTGATACTCAATGCATTGCAATATATACAGATAAATAATACACAGGAAATACCTAAACTGGATGCCAAAGTGCTATTACATATCACCACTGAATTAGATAGTGGTACACTTAATGCAACATCTATTATTACGTTATTTCGCCAAATTATCACTCGCAATATTCCATTAAATAATTGGTTAAAACAATTATGGCAAACTATTACTGTTGCAACATTCAGTAAAAAACATCTATCGGCTAAAGAATATCAATATTTATCTGAGCGTTTAATTTCAAATCATATGAATAAAGATATGCTCAGTGAAAAATTAATTGTCACTAATCATAACAATATTAATGTTCAGGAAAATCAATATTTACCTAATTATTTTACTCAAAACCATACGAATAAAAACAAATCCAGTAAACAACCGGTCATTACTGACACTAGCAGCAAAAACGTTCAGGGAAACCAATATACTCCAGAACATTTTATTTCAGGCCATACAGATAAAAATAAATCTAATAAGAAATTAACCGTTACTCACGCTGATATTAAAGATACTCAGACACATCAATACACTGCAAATCAGGAAGTAATATCCGAAAACCAGAGAATATCACCAATATCGAATAACCCACATATTACAGGAAATAACTCCAACCAATTACAGAATATCAATAAAACACACTCTGAATACGTTCTATTACCTAAACAAATTCTTCCATATCAGGTAAATAATGCTGGAATATTAGTTTTATGGCCGATGCTACCCTCATTATTTAATCAATTTGGCTTACTTGAAGAGCAAAAATTTATTCATCGTCAAGCCCCATTTAGCGCAGTTAATTTCCTTAACTATCTGATTTGGGAAAACGGAAAAATACAGACAGAACTAAATATATTGAATAACGTTCTGTGCGGATTAATGGTTAACGAACCTATTGAATTAGCGCTTGTTGAACCAGAAAAACAGTTGATCATAGATCAATGGCTAGATGCCATTATTAACCAACTTCCCGGCTGGAAAAGATTAACCCGTAATGACGCTCGCCAACTGTTTTTACAACGACCGGGTAAATTGCTGATCAGCGATCAAGAAATCAACATCACGGTAGAGCCTCAGCCATTTGATATGCTATTAACCGATTGGCCGTGGCCATTAAATATCGCCAAGCTTCCCTGGCTGGATCGCCCTTTAAAGATTGACTGGAAAAATATTTAGAAGGTTTATATGGACTACCTACTGACAAATATCCCCTGTAGCATGGCTGAATTACACTGGATTTATCCCCATTTGGAACGTATCGATCTGCTATTACAGCACTATTATTATCAAAAGGGAGACCAATACGACTCATTACCGGAAAGTTTTCTACTGACCGAAGATGAAGTCGAACAATGTTTAATATCACCGCAAGGAGTTCCTCATTGGTTAATTGAAGTAAATAATCCTATTCGCGATCCAGAAATCGAGGCAAGCCCTGCCCTTGATGCATTATCATTATTAGTCGAACGTTTTGAACTGACTGAATTTGAGCGTGATGTTTTATTATTAGGTTTATTACCCCATTTCGATAGCCGTTATCATGCGTTATTTGCCGTTCTAAATGGTAGCAGTAAAAAACAGTGGCCCAGTTTTACTTTAGCTATTGAATTATTTAGCCAACGCCAAGGTGATCGGCAATTACTACAAAACAGCTTTTTACCGCAAACACCGTTAATCAGTAACCAATTATTACGGCTCAATAATCATGAAGAATCTATCTGGTTACAAACACAATTTTTAACCCACAACGCGATCTGGCATTTTTTATCGGGACAACGAACACTTTTACCACCCCTAATAACCTGTGCTAATTGGCAAACGCCTGCTTCATATAATTGGTATCCTCTGCCTCTTTATCATTCACTGGAAAAGATATTGTTGAATGAAACTGATGAAATACGACCACTGGTGATACTCCGGGGAAAAGAAGGCAGCGCCAGAGAATTAGCAGTCAGTAATATCATGGCATCTCATGGCATTAATACCTTAACTGTTGATTTAGCTCTCCTGCCCGATGAAGAAAACACAACCCTAATATCCAGCCTGCTCGCAGACGCAATACGAGAAACCCGGCTACATAACGCTTGTCTATTAATTCGCAATTTTTCTTTATTTACAGAGGCAAAGAAAATATTACACCGCGATTTATCTATTTTGCTGAACCAGCCGAAATTACGCGTAGTTTGCCTGGTAGAACCGGGAGATGCATTAGTCTGGATTAAGCATCTGCCAATGGTGCAAATCAATATGCCCGTTGCGACACTGACCGATAAAGAAACTTTACTAAAAACAAGCTTACCGGAAAATATCGCCCAAAAAATTAATATTACTCAGCTATGCCAGCGCTTCTCTTTTACTGCGGAAACATTACCGCTCATTCTTGAAGAAGCTTATCAATATAAAATGATCCGGCAACCAGAAGGCCAACTGGAAGAAACCGATCTGCGTCAAGCATTAAGTTTTCGCGCCCAACAGAATTTCGGCAAACTGGCTCAACGAATTACTCCAAAGCGCAGTTTTGACGATTTAGTGGTTTCAGACACATTAGCACAACAATTAAAAGAAATTATCTCAGCGATTAATTACCGTGACCAAATTTTGGGAGCCGGTTTTCAGGAAAAAATCAATTACGGTACCGGTATTAGCGCCCTATTTTACGGCGAATCGGGTACCGGCAAAACAATGGCTGCCGAGGTGATTGCCGGTTATCTTGGGGTTGATCTGATTAAAGTTGATCTTTCCACCGTAGTAAATAAATATATTGGTGAAACAGAAAAAAACATCTCTCGTATTTTCGATCTGGCCGAAGCGGATTCCGGGGTCCTGTTTTTCGATGAAGCCGATGCCCTATTTGGCAAACGCAGCGAAACCAAAGATGCTCAAGACAGGCACGCGAATATCGAAGTATCTTACTTATTACAACGACTGGAAAATTATCCGGGGCTAGTGATTTTAGCCACCAATAATCGCAGTCATTTAGATAGCGCGTTTAATCGCCGCTTTACCTTTATTACCCGTTTTACTTACCCTGATGAAGAGTTACGTAAAAAAAATGTGGCAAGTCATTTGGCCGGAACAATTGCTATTATCCAATGAAATTGATTTTGCTCATCTGGCTAAACGTGCTGATTTAACCGGTGCTAATATCAGGAATATTGCTTTATTGTCATCAATATTATCAGCAAATGATAACGGTGAACAAATCGAAAATAAACATATCGATCGCGCCGTGATACTTGAATTAAATAAAACTGGCCGATTAGCATTTTAAATATTTAATAGAATAGGAACAACCATGACAACCATCATTGCTTCTGACAATGCGATTATCGAGATTAATCAAGCATTAAATACTATTTTATCTCAATATTTAGACATTTCCGGTCAAAAAATTGATATTCGATTTGATCTACCTGAAATTAACTCCATCCAATCGGAACCGACAGTGAGTGTATTTCTTTATGAAATACATGAAGATCTACAATTACGATCCGCTGAATCAAGACGTTATAACCCGATAACTAACACATTATTACCGGGATGGGTCAATATAAATTGTAACTATTTAATCACCTATTGGGATGCCAGCAAGCCCTCTAGTGACAGCTCCAGCCCAGACAGCCTACCCAATAATCAAGCTGCGCAAGTGATGACGCGAATTTTAAATGCATTAATCAACAACCGCCAATTAACCGGTATTCCCGGTGCTTATACCCGGGTTATTCCCCAACAGGAAAATTTAAATAGCTTAGGTAATTTTTGGCAAGCTCTGGGTAATCGCCCTCGCCTATCTTTACTCTATTCCATTACCGTACCTATGAAACTACAAGATATTAAAGACAATATGACACCAATTAGCCAAATATCGACTTCGGTGGTTCAAAAACCCAGTCTGGATAATTCACAAATAAGTCAGGCTCTGGCAGATAAATTATGTACCGATTTAGGTGGTACAGAAGATATTCGCCTTGCCTTGGCTAAAGTGAATCTAATAACCGAACCTACAACAGATAATAATGATAATCAGGAAAATGAAAGTGTTATTCTTGAAGTTTCGGGTATTACTCGTTCAATCTATTTAGCTAAGATAAAAGATATTCTTTCCACATGGGTAAATAACCAGAAAGCCGTAGTTAAAGTAAATGGAACAGGTATTATTATCGCTAAAGAAAATTCCGACAGTTTAACTTCAATATAAAATCATTAATAAAGAGAAAATTATACAGATAATAGATCAAACTAATGACCAAGGATTTATAAATATGCCAAGATATTCTAATTCTCAGAGAATACCCACACAGAATAGTAAAAACAGCCGTAGAACATCTCCATTATCAATTCCTTCTGATGGACATCTTTCACTTTCAAATAATCTGACTAACGACTCCTCCGTTCGCCAAGAAGTTAAGAGACAATTTATCTGGGAAGGCCATATGGAGGCAATTGAAAAAGCGTCCAGACTCGGTAATTTTGCTGTCAGTTTTCGGGCAGCGGGCGAACCAACACTCAGAGCCTTAGGTAAAGGCGCCGCAGCCAAGGGGCATGATATTCTGGAAAAAACCATTAAACCCGGTTCAATTAACAAAGCTTATCCCAAAGATGAAGCTTCGGATGTCATAAAGCAAGTGCAGGAGGCGGGTATTGAAGGCTATGTCGGTCACTGGAATAAAGAAACGGGACGTCTCGAAGGTATTTATATGAGCAGCGGTCACGGTCTATCAGATGAACAAGTCAATGGGAAAATTTATCCCATAGATTTAAACAATCTCGAAACAAGTCTGGCTCCTTTGAAAGAAAAAAAGAATTGGGCCGCACTGCCTTTCACCGGTGATTATGATATGCATGACATGATTAGTTTCACCACTCAACCGCATTCAGTACCATCCAATTCATCAGAAGAAAAGAAAATCATCGATCGCATTAACAAATATATTGCTAAATCTGATTCAAACCGGCCATTTGAAGATATAGAACATAATGTTATCAGGCATGGTCCTCAAGTAAGCTACCCTGCTTTTGCGATGGATAAAGAACAAGAAGAGATAAAGAAACACGGGGGAATTGTCAAAGCGGTTGCTGAACCAGGGGAATTTCCGGTTGCTATTGTCAGTAAAGGGAAATGGACCATTGCCAATAATATCGATGAACTGAATCAGTTTTATAATAGTATTGGCGCAAAAATGAAAGCAAGCTGGAAACCAGGTGCTGGAAATCCCGGGTTCGTTTCCAATCCACAAAAACCGGGCATGGCCAGATTTAATCGGAAATCTCACTAATAATACAGGCACTAATCTGTATTAGCTCAGGTTTATTAACACCGCAAAATGGTGTTCTTTTTATATCTTTAAGAAGCTCGTTAAGTGAATTAACGAGCTTCTTATCATTTTGTTGCCAGTAAAAAGGCAACTTGGAAGATAACGGGCATATTAATTCTTCAGCAGCACGATAAACATAGAAATAAAACCAATCCACTTATCCCAAGCAATAAAAATAACCCTATTCATTATCACATCCTTGTCATAATTGAAATTGAATAATCATAGAAATAAACATCCATTAACAATCTCTGTCATTAATTAATGTTGTGTATAAGAATCTCATCCCCATAATTATTTTGTTTCACGATAAATTATTTAAATAGCCATTGGTTAAATTTTTAAATATAAACAATAACATCTATAAATCATGTTATTGCGGTAGCTATACCCTTGAATCAAAACTAATGAAAACATAGTAATAAACGTTTTTTATATTTTAAATGTAAATAGTAAATAAAGGAAAAAAATCATCAATTTCATTGTTAAATAAAACAACTCAATATCATATACAAGGTGATAAAAATGGAAAAAGAATATAACCGGTCCACTTTAGAGTCCAATATAGAGAATACCAATACTATGGATCGCCATGAAGTTGGTAAAACGCTTGGTCGGACTGATAATCCAAATTCAGCGCTAAAACCGGGTGATGACTATACACAAGCAATAAAAATTAACCCTGATGGTGGCTTAAAAGCAGATAAAGATGGATTAAGTGTAAAAATTAAAGCGAGTAATGGTATTAAGGTAGATAGCAGCGGAATCAGTATTGATCCCAATAATGTATTCCCAAAAGGAATGATTGTGATGTTCTCCGGTAAAGATACTCCTACCGGCTGGACTTTTTGTGATGGTAATAATGGAACGCCAGATTTAAGAAGCCGTTTTATCATGTGTGGTGAAACTATTTCTGAGACAGGAAAAAGCAATAGTAAAGCCAGTGGTAGTGGCACCGGAAAGAACTTTTTCAAAAATACAACATCAACTACAGTTTCGGTCAATGTTACTGTGGAAAATACAATATTAACAGAGTCACAAATACCCAATCATAACCATATTGGAGGTATGGGTTATTGGGGTACTACTGGAATGAGATATGCAGGGCAAGATCACGAATGTTTTTTAGCCAAAAATAAAATAGGTTGCTTCAAATAAAGCACTGTGATCTTATACTCTCTTTTGAGAGTGAAAACCTATATCATGTGCCTTGAGAACTTTACCCTTCATTTTTCGGCAATCCAAGACCCTCGCCAGAGTGCGAAAGTCACCTATCCTTTATTTGACATCCTGTTTTCGTCACTGTGTGCCGTGATTGCGGGCGCAGAAGGCTGGAGTGATATTCAGGAGT